>JAJRYU010000588.1 GCA_024275615.1 Planctomycetota bacterium | reverse complement strand
TGGCAAGGCCAAATTGTTGTTGTGGAATGGGCTAATCGACGCCTCGGTTTGTACGAATTGGCCGGCTGCAAGTGCCGAAAGCGATGCCATGGCCAAAAACACGGTCGTTGTTGTCAAGATCCACTTCAGCATGATTGTCCTCACATGATTGCCCGTTTCCACCACCGTTCATTTCGGCAGAGCGGACGGGTCCAACATTAGGTAATAAGGGGCATTCAGGGCAAGAAAAACGTCTGTTCCGTGGTTTTGTGCAGAAAAAGGTAGAAACCATATGTCTGAATGGGAAACGCTCCGATCGCGCTCCGTCCACAAGAATCTGGTCTTGGAGCTTCTTGACGAGGAAATTCGCACCCCCACCGGCGCTGAGTCTCCTTGGTGTGTGGTCACGATCAACGACGGCGTGGCAGTGGCCCCTATTCACGCTGATGGCAGTGTGACCCTGATTAGACAATATCGTCACGCCGTAGGCTCATGGATGTGGGAATTTCCCGCGGGACGAGTCGAGGAAGGTGAGGATGCCCAATCAGGCGGTCGACGCGAGCTCGCCGAAGAGGTCGGGCTCATCGCCGGTTCGATGGTGAATCATGGTGTCGTCTTTCCTTTGGCAGGAATATGCCGCCATCGCATCCATCTTTTTTCTGCTTCCGACCTCACTGCTACGAAAACGGCTCATGAGACATTCGAATGCCTCACCATCGAGAGGCTTTGTCGCCGCGACCTCAAGAAACTCGTTGAGAGCGGCGAGCTGACCGATGGAATCGCCTTGTCGATGATCGCGCGTCTTGGACTCTTGGAGGATTCTTGATGGCCTTGGCGAAGTCCAAAATCTTGATGTTCCTTGTCGTTGTCTTCATTCTCCCCTCGGCTGTTCCAGACTCCGGGGCTGTCAGTAGGGAGCGTTGGAAAATCGCCGTGCTCCTGTGGCACGAAAGTCCCAACGATCTGGCGGCGTTGCGCGGTTTGAAGCGAGGTTTGGCTGCTATGAACATGGCCCAAGACCTTGTTGTCCTGAATGCTCATGCAGATGAGCCCAAGGCTAAGGATTTGCTGCGCCGATCCATCGGTGAAGGGGCTCAGCTCATTGTTGCCTTAGGAACACGTTCGGCGAAAATCGCTGCGGCGACCACCACAACAACTCCGATCGTGTTCACGGCTGTGACCAATCCGGTTCTTTCAGGGATCACTCCGAGTTGGAGCGGCTCAGGGACGAACGTCGCTGGCAATAGCAACTGGCTCGACCGTCGCGAGATGATCTCCTCATTCAAGCTGGCGCTGCCAACTCTCAAGAAACTTGGTGTCTTGAGAAGCCCTGACAATTCAGTGAGCCGAGCTGAAATTGCCGAAGCTCGAGCTGCTCTCGGGTCATCGCCAGAGCTGGAATTGATCGAAATTGAAGTGAAGGAGCCTGCCAAAGTGGGAGAGGTCCTAGAGAAGAACCTCGAACGCTTGGACGCTGTTTGGGTCCCCATCGATTTTCCTCTCTACCAGGAGAAACCTCTGGCGCAGATCGTCAAAGTCGCACGTGCCCGGCGGATTCCGATCTTCTCTTCTACGGTCCGCTGTGCCGGGGCCGGCGCGTTGGTGGTTCTCACGGTGGATTTCGAGTTGTTGGGTCTCAAGGCGTCAGCACTGATCCGAGATATTCTTGTCCGAGGCAAGGTTCCAGGGAAAATGAAGGTGGGCCGCATGAAGTCTTCTCGGCTTTTTGTTGATTTAGAAGCCGCGCGTCACATCAATCTAAAGTTACCGTTTGAGCTGATTCTTGGCGCCCATCGTCTGTTTGGAGCGGAGCCCAAGAAATGAGTGCAAAAAAAGTCTCTTTGGCGCTGCGCTTTTATCTCTCCGTTTTCTTCTTTTTTGTCGTCGGGGCCTTGGCATGGGGATTCCTCGCTGTCTCAACCTCGGTGGAAAAGCAGAGAGTCGGAACGAACCAATTCTTGGCAGATAGCGGTAGCCGCGTTGACGAGATATTGGAGACAACGGCAGAGGGGCAAGCTCAACTGATGGATCAGGCAGTCCGGCAACTGTCTGCAAATCTGGGCCGTGAGTTTGCTGACATTCCCTTCGATGTCTTCGAGGGCCGCGATGACTTGTTGCTGGCCTATCTGAAGGAACGTTTGGATGAAGGTCGGCGTCGCAACGAAGAAAATTCCCATGTGATTGCCGGGCTGTTTCGCGATGAAGCTCAGCTCTTGGGTCGTCAGCGGCTTCAGTCCTTGGTGGTAGAGCAGGGCGAAAAGAGTGAACACCTTGCAAAGGACTTAAGGCACAGCCTCTTGCTTTGGGGCGGGGCATTTCTTGCTGGTGTTGGTCTTCTTATTGGCTTTGTGTTTCATCGAGGTGTGGTCGTTCCGTTGCGAGATGCCACGGATGTGATTGAATCGATGCATGGCGGTGATCTCTCGCAGAGAATTCCAGCTGCCGAATCAGACGAGATCAATCGACTTGCCGTGAGCTTTAACGCTATGGCGGACGAGATCACTTCGCAGCATAAGAACCTCGAAGAATCGGTAGCCAAGAAAACCAGTGAGTTAAGACTGTCCTTGGCGGAACAACAGACAACAAATGAAGCTCTACGCGCTACCGTTCAAGAGTTGGAATCGACACAGCGTCAACTTGTCGAAAGCGAGAAGATGGCCGCTCTTGGAACCATGGCCAAGGGCATGGCTCACGAGTTCAACAACATCTTAGGAGGTGTGGCCGGTTTGGCTGAGGACTTGGCTGAGGATATTGAGGACCCAGAATCTCGTCGTGTTCTTGAGGTGATTCAAAAAACATCACGTCGAGCTTTGGTTATTACCGAAAACTTGTCTCGGTTTACCAGTGGTACGGCCAATGCGAAAGCCGTGGTGAGTGTCTATAGTATCGTCAGAGAATCCGTGTCCTTGGTCGAACCAGAAGCTTCACGTCGGCACATTGATGTGCTACTTCAGGGGTTGCCGGGAGCGGAAATTGTCACCGATGACCGGGGATTGCAACAAGTGTTTTTGAACCTCATCATAAATGCTCTCCATGCCAGTACCGATGGTGGCGACGTGAGTATCAAGTTTGAGGATGCCGAATGTGAACAGGTTGTGACTGTGATTGATCAGGGCAAAGGTATCGCCACCGAGGATCTACCTCGTATCTTCGAGCCGTTTTTTACCACGAAGGAGCAAGAAGACGGACCTGGGGGCACTGGACTTGGCCTCTCCGTCGCACGGGGCATCATTGAACGATTGGGGGGGGAACTACTTGCTTCGTCGAAGGGCCTTGATCAGGGCAGCCAGTTTGTCGTTCGTATCCCAAAGACGGAGTGAAGGAAGGCGAGACGGGCGCTGCTGGCGGCCTTGAGGTTACGGAGAAAACGATGAGCGCAGAGAAACCCAAAATCCTGGTAGCCGACGATGAGGAGTCCATGCGGCTTTTCTTGGTGCGCGTGTTGGCGCGAGCAGGATATGCCGTTAGCGAAGCTGCGGATGGATTGGCGGCCAAGGAGTTGATTGAATCGCAGGAATTTGATTTGGTCCTAACAGACTTGCGCATGCCAAAACTAGAAGGCATGGCACTCTTGGCTTGGATTCACAAGGACCTGCCCAAGCTACCAGTGATCGTCATGACTGGTTACGGTTCGATTCCAAGCGCTATTGAAGCACTCAAGACGGGCGCCGAAAATTACATCACAAAACCTTTCGAGAAAGAAGAAATCCTCAAGGCTGTTACGACGGCTTTGGAGGCCGGGAGGCTGGCCGCCGAAAACAAGAGGCTCAAGCGTCTCTTGGAAGAAGGGCGGCGCTTCGGACAATTGATCGGCTCAAGCGCCCCCATGCGAGCGCTCTATGACCAAATTGACGCCGTTGCCGATCGCAGTGGTACGGTCTTGATCCAAGGTGAAAGTGGTACGGGAAAGGAGTTGGTCGCACGGTCTATCCACAACCGATCAACTCGCGCTTCTTCGCCTTTTGTAGCTGTGCACCTTGGGGCGATTCCGGCGAATCTTGTCGCGTCTGAATTGTTCGGTGTCTCCAAGGGTGCTTTTACCGGTGCGACGGCCGATCGCACAGGGGCTGTGGAACGCGCTTCAGGGGGAACTCTTTTTCTTGATGAAATCGGCGATGCGTCCGCCGAAGTTCAAATTGCGCTCCTGCGGCTTCTTGAACAAGGTGAAGTGAGTCCCGTGGGTGGATCGCAAACGAAGGTTGTGAACACGCGCATTGTCGCGGCGACGAATCGAACGCTACCAACCCTGGTCGAAGAAAAGCTGTTTCGCCAGGACCTCTACTTTCGTCTCCATGTTTTTGTTCTTGATGTGCCGCCTCTTAGGCGACGCAAGGAGGACATCCCAGATTTGATTCGCCACTTTTTCGCCTTGCAAGGGGAAGATGCTGCCAAGATTCCCTTAGGGACTGTCGCTGCGCTTCAAGGTTACGGGTGGCCAGGAAATGTGCGAGAGCTGGAGAACGTCATCGAACGGCTCTTGGTTCTTTCGACGGCAGGGGAGTTTCCCAAGGAACTCCTGCCAGCAGAAGTCTTGGAGCAGCAGGAGGGGGATGAGGCTCAAGGTCCCATCCCTTTCAAAGAAGCTCTGGCGGTCTTCGAGAAAGAATTTGTTGAACGGTTGTTACGGAAATACGAGGGAAATGTCTCAGCAGCGGCCCGAGAGGCCGAATTGAGCCGACCCACTTTGCACGCCAAGATTCAGCAGCATCGTATTGATCCCGACGACTATCGAAAATCCTGAATTCGAGATCCTCTCCTTGGTTGTGTCGCAGAACTTTCTCTCAAAGTGTTTAATATTAATAACTTATGCTGATGAGTGTGTCATTCTTGGACACAGGAGTGAGGTCCTTGTGTGCACTTTTGGGCCGGGACTGTTCGAATTGCCTCAATAGTGCGCGCAATAATATGCGACAAAAAGGAGGGAAGCTTGGTGATAGAAAGTCACTTTTGCATATTTGTGACTCGAATGCGGGTGTAGTGATGTTTTCGTGAAGATTTTGAAAGATTGCCACGATCGCCACGTATGTCCCATGTCCTAAGTCTTTGGCTGTAACATAGTTGCAGTACAACTTAATTGTTTGACACTTGTTGGCAACGATCGGTACACTTGAACGAAGTTGCATAGGGACAATCCCGTCCCACTTTTGGAGCCGTGCTGCCGGATGGCATATCTGTCCCGGAAAACTCGATTTGCAGGTCTGAGGCTTGGTTTAGTCCTCGCTATTTTGTTTGCCTGCGTTGAAGGCGACCTGCGAACTTGCATGGCCAGTTCACTAGCGATTTCCCTCCATCAAGACCAAGGCTGGGTCGTGAGTGTTCCTACCCCACTCATCTGAAATTCCACAGTCACCGGTACAGTAGAGGGCGGCCCCCCTCCCGCTGGCGGAGCTCCGCCACCTTTTGCAATTTCTATCGAGTTGAATGGTTGGCAACACAGCACTGGTGTGGCGACATTTAATCAAGAGACCGGGAAATGGGAATTCGACATTGTCCTGCCGCCGGGTTCAGCCGGATCGGACATGAGAATTGTCCTCATCCCTGATGTTGGCGAACCGGTTACAACAATCGTCAAGATCACCTAACCTGCATCATTGACGACCTTGCGGCCAAGGGCGGTGGCACACACCTGACCTCGTCGTCTCACGCCATTCACGACCGGTGAACCACAATCCTATGAACAAGCAGGCTTAGTTACCCTCGAGAGACGTGCAATCAAAGTCGCAATCGGCGATCGCTGCAAACAAAGCGTTCGTGTTATCCTATGGCCATGGAATCATCCACATGGGGTGAAGCCGTGATTGGTTTTCTCTTGGAGGCGGGTTGATGGGGAAGGGTTGGATCGCCGCTCTTGGCTTGATTGTCTTGACGGTCGGACTTGGGGTTGCGGATTCCGGTTTTGTGCTGGACGCGCAGCGGATTGTTGCTGAGAACCCCTTGGTTGACGAAGGAAGTGTCTCGGACATCTTAGTCAGTCGCTGGTGGCAAGGTGAACAAGGGGTCCAAGCGACACTCTATCGGCCGGTGCCGATGCTTTGGTTCGCTGTCCTCGGCAGAATCGGTTCCGGTCGCAGCGACCCGGGCGTTTTTCACCTGGGCAGCTTGGTCTTGCACGTTGTCTGCGCCATAGCTCGCTACTTGCTCATTCTCCTTCTCCTGGGGAAAAATCGCAGACGTTATTTCGTCGCCTTCCTTGCTGCCCTCATTCCTGCCCTTCATGCGGTGTCCATGGAATCGGTCGTTTGTATGGTGGGCGCTGCCGAGTTGCTTACGGCCCTGTTCATGACCCTTTCTTGGTGTACATTTCTGGCTGGGCTGCGCAAGATCGGCCCCAAGGACGGAGTCCTTTTCTTATTCTTGTCGGCGATCTTTTGGTTTGTGGCGTTGCTTTCCAAAGAGACAAGTGTCTTGTTTCCGATCATCTTGTTGTTGCAATGGTGGTTAGAAAAGCGGCAAGGTATCGAGAGCCCAAGACGTGGTGTCATCATCTTGACTACGGTCTTGTTTGCAGCCTCTGCTGGCGGTTGGTGGATCATGCGAGGACACGCCATTGGGGGAGCCACGATTGATTTTTCCCGTGGACCTTATGCCGAATTCTCCACGGTAGAACGCCTACGATCGGCACTGGCTGTTATCGGCAGTCAGTACTTGCCTGCTTCCGTCTTCCCATTCGGCCTCATGCCCAACCTAACCCATCAAGATGTCCCACCGCCGATTTCATGGATGAACGGTCCTGTCCTCCTTGGAATCATGGTGCTCGCTGCGGTGCTCGCGGCCACGGTCTTGGCATTTCGCCGCAAAAGCCCAGTGGCAATCCTCCTTGCGTTTGCCATCGTGAGTTTCTTGCCAGTCAGCAATATTCTCGTTGGCATTGGCACGGTCGGTGGCTTCCGATTGCTCTATTCGCCGCTGTTCGGAATCTCCGCTGCCTTGACAGTTAGCCTCATCCTTTGGCGAAACACCGGGCTCCTCAAGAAGGTATCGCTCGCTTCGTGGGGTGTCATGGCCGTGGTGTCAGCTGCCGCTTCTTTTCCCTTGATTGGCGCATGGAGAAGTCCTCAGACCCTGGCAGACTATGCCATCGACATCAATCCGAAGAGTGTCTGGGCGCTTCACAACAAGATCGCTGTGACCCACACATCGGGCGTTGGTCCAAGTGATTTCAAGCAGTTCGTTGATGACTTTGACGCTCTTGACGCGATTCGTGGTGATTTGGCAAAACTACCTGGCCAAGATCGGCTGGACCAAGATACACGCCTCATTTGCTACAAACTCTACATGCAACGTGCCTCTGCTGAAGGGACCTATGCGACGACACTTAGAGATGCCGACGATGCTATGGAGAGAGTTCAGCGTGGCATTCGTGCTTCTGTCAGGGCAGAGGAATTAGGCTGGGGCGATGTCAACCTGGTCTTTGATGCTCGCCTCAACACATTTCGTCTGCGACTCGTGACGCTGGAACGTGCGATACGGTCCAAAGACAAACAAGAGGAAGAATCTCTGGTCGTTGAATTGGAAACCGACTTGAAGATCCTCGATGAGTTAGCTGACGAGCGTGTAACGGAATCTCGTCGTCTCAGTTTTCTCTTTGAAGCGGCACACTATGCCCTGATGCGGAACAAGACTGATCTCGTTGACTATTTCGTGTCTCGAGGGATGGCCCTAAGCAAGACCGATCCGAAACTTGCCGCCATGCGCGCGCGCCGTTTGTTTCAAGAAAAAAACTACGTCGGTGCCTACGCCGTCCTCGATGCTGTTGTCGAGGCAGGGAAAGCCGGAGTTGAGGAACTCTATCTTCAGGCCGAGTTGTCTCGGCGAGTGGGCAAAAACAATGAGCGGCTCCGATTGCTGCAGCAAGCTCTTCGGCTGCCGCCTCAGAACGAAAACGAAGTCCAGATTCTCAAGCGAATCGCCAAGATGTTGCAGGGTTCATAAAGCCAAGCCCGCGCCGAAAAATGCGAACTATGAACAAACCACTCATGCTTGTTGGGATCTTGGCCATCGCCGGACTGGTCGTTTGGTACCAGGGCGCCAATGAGAAAGTCGAACCGATCTTCCCAGTGCCCTCTGTTTCAGTGCCCCACGAAGCTGGATTTTTCATCATCGGCAACGATTTGGGCATGCTCCGACCATGCGGCTGTTCGAAACCCGTCTTGGGTGGTATCGCGCGCCGTGGGGCCTTTTTCAAGTCTGTTGAAGCCGATGTGTGGCAAGAAAGCCAGCTCATTTGTGTTGGCAACTTGATCAAAGAGGGCGGGCGTCAACAGGAACTCAAAGTTGAAGCTTTTCTTGACAGTTTAAGGGTGATGGAGGCGGCCGTGTTTTGTCCAGGCGACAAGGATCTCCTAGTCGGGGGTTCGTTCTGGCAGGAGATAGTCGCTGCTAGAAAAGGTGAAGGGTTTCCCATCGTCTCTGCCAACCTTACCTATGAGGAAAAACTCTTGTTTTCCTCTCACACCGTACTTCGTCGCGGCAAAGAAGAGGTCGTGGTGACAGGATTTGTATCGCCGACGGATAATTCGATTTCAGAACCACGCTTAGTTGCCACGGCCCAACCTGATGTGACTGATTTGCTCAAAGCCTTGCGGTCTGAGAGTGGCAATCCAGCCCGTCATTTACTCGTTGCAGCGACCGGTTCGCTCTCCGAAATAGAAAAACTGATCGAGGAACTGGGACTAAAGGACGCGGCCAAGAGCACTTTGGTTGTCTTGGCCGGGGTCTCCGACATTCCAGTCGTCGACGTTCGCGGTAAGGGCTTTCTCGGCGTGGAGTCTGGCCAGAAAGGGCGCTATGTTGGATTCACTACCTGGCCTCGAGGCGATGTGCTTGACCACTACACTCTTGACGACAGTTATGGTGAAGACAAAGAGCAGGCCCAAATACTCGATTTCTATCGAGGCAATGTGAAGTTCGAAGAGCTCCTCGTTCAAGTGCCACGATTTGACGATGCTGAAGGCAATTATGCCGGATCCGAATCGTGCGCGGCCTGCCACGCGGAGGCTCACACCACATGGAATAAATCGAAACACGCCACGGCTTTCGCTGCGCTCAAGAAAACCGGTGATGAGTGGGACCCTGAATGCGTTCGGTGTCACGTGGTCGATTTCGATAGATTTGGCGGCTTTGATCCCGTGAGCATCGACCCCGTGAATATTCAATGTGAGGCCTGTCATGGGCCATCCCTCGATCATGTTGACCAACTGGTTCCCACGCCACGAGGAGTCTTGGGCGAGAGTTTTTGTTTCAAGTGCCACGACCTCGCCAACAGTCCGCATTTCACTTTCGAAGCGTATTGGCCGCAGATCGCTCACACGAAGAAATAACAGCGTCGTACGTGGTGCTTTGACTGGTGGCAGCCCTTGAATGCGACTAGGCCATGCGTACGGCAAGATGCTCGTTGACGTGTATTCGTAACGAATCGATGAGTCCTCGTAGTTGTTCAGCTGCGGTGAATCGGGCGATTTCCGCCGTGCCCCTTGCGACTTTTTGTATTTTGTATACAGTTTGTCAATGAAGCCCGATTTCCTCCAATCTGCTGATCGCAAACCCCTACGCGATATCGTGTACGAGCGCATCCTGACGGCGTTGTTGGACGGGGCGTTTGCACAAGGAGAGCGCCTGCGCGATACAGATCTCGCCCAGCAACTTGGAGCAAGTCGCACGCCTGTTCGGGAAGCACTTTTGCTCTTGGCGAACCATGGGCACGTCGAAGCGTTGCCGGGGCGGGGTTTTCGAGTGGCACAACTAACCTATGAAGAAGCGGCTGAGGTTTACCCGTTGCTTGCCCTCTTGGAGCTCGAAGCCCTGCGCACATCGCTCCCCTGTAGCGATGGGCAGAAAGCAACGCTCAGCTCCTGTCTCCAAGCGATGACCAAAGAAGATACTGGCATTGCCCAGGTCATTCGCTTGGATCAGCATTTTCACGAAATCCTGCTTGCCGGTAGCCCGAACCAGCGACTCCAGAAAATGATCTGGAGCCTCCGGGACACCGTCTCTCGCTACGAAACGAACTACTTCTCGTCGTCCACGAGTAGGGGTTCTTCAACGGCGGAGCATGAGGCCATTGTTGCTGCCTTTGTCCAGGGGAGAAGAGATGAAGCGATCGAGGCACTCCGAGGACATTGGCAAAGGAGTACCAAGGGACTCCTGGATTTGATCGCACGTTAGTTTTCTCAAACAGGATTGGCGAAACATGACGATGACCATAGATCGGCTTGCCCTGAAGATGACAACGATTCTTGTTGTCTTCTTGACCACGAATGACTTATGGGCGACACCAAACCTGATTGAGCAGAAGCAAGCCACTGGGCAAGTCGCATATGCGTCGTTCATGAATCCGATCAAGGTCGACGGCGATTTTTCTGATTGGCCTCCTCAAGCCGTGGCGCATCCAATCACCAGAAGCTACTTTGGGAACAACCCGAAGAGCGAAGAAGACCTGTCTGCACAGTTTAGAGTGGGGTACAACCCAGGTTTGGACATGCTCTATGTCGCTGTCGAGGTGCGGGACGATGAGCACATAACCGAAAAAGACGGAGTGCCATGGTATGACCTCGATGGATGTGTGCTCTATCTCGATGCGACTCATTCGCCCCGAGGCTCCGGACCGGTGGCATATGCCGTCACTGGAACACGCCGGGAGATGCCAGGGCCAGTTGGTGTCTCTTGGGATCCGCAGGTGCGGCTTGCAACCTGGAAGGGTGCGCAAGCCTTGTCTTCAAGAAAAAAGAACACAACGCGTTATGAGTGGGCCGTTCACTGCGCCGGAAAAATTGAACAAGGAACAACTTTGGGCCTTGACTTGGTAATCATCGACCTTGATGCCGATGACGGTGCCCAGGGAGGCTCCTATTTGGCTTGGGGCCCTCAAGTCTTTAAGAATCGACAGCCAGGACGTTGCGGCGACTTGCTGCTGCAAGAACCTGGGCAAGACCTGGTCGCACTTCATGGTTCGGTGCTTTGGGATGGGAAGAAACTCGACTCACTTCCCTCTCGCGTCCGCATTACTTCAATCGGCACATCAGGATTGTGGTTTCATGCCAGAATCGACGGAGCCGGGCGCTACAGTCTTGATGTGCCCGAAGGAGAGTATTTCGTTTCCTGTCCGGACTCTTTTCTGGTCTCCCAGAACGACTTGATAAGGTTGTCTGACGATCGGCAAGTCAAGGTCAAGGTCAATGCTCAGAGCAACATTGCCCCGGAAATCCGTCTGTCGAGGATTGCTTTTCCGAAGGTCTTTGAGGAACGAGGGGTCCTCTTTGACTACGACAAGAGCAAAGATGAGCTCGTAAGTACATTCGTCAAGAAGGCGATGCAATTCTATGAGATCCCTGGCGTGTCTCTTGCACTCATCAAGGATAAGCGTCTGATCTATCACAAGGCCTTCGGCGTCAAGAACGTTTTGACCCAGGAGCCTGTCACTAGTGAGACTCTGTTTGAAGCGGCTTCCATCACGAAGATCGTTTTCGCTTTTGCTGTGAATCGGCTTGCTGAGCGTGGCAGGATTGAATTGGACAAGCCTCTGTTTGAGTACCTTCCTTTCCGGCGAATTGCCCACGACGAGCGATCGCGCCTCATTACCGCGCGCCTTGTCTTGACTCATCAGACCGGGTTGCCGAATTGGGGGCCAGACGGAGACTCCAAGATCCGTTTGAGGTTCACTCCAGGGACAAAATACGCTTACTCTGGCGAGGCGTTCGAGTATCTTGCGCGCGTTGTTGCTCACATCGAAGAGAAAAGCCTCAAGGAAATCCTCGAGCAAGAAGTTCAGATTCCCATGGGTATTACCACGAACATCTTCTTCTCGGATTCTCCGCAATTGCGGAGCTTGGCGGCCCATGGGCACAGGCTGGCTGGCGCCACATTCTCTCGCTTTCCATCTCAGATTGGTGTGGCTCACAGCATGTTCACGGAGGCCAGAGTTTTTGCAAATTTCATGATCGGGTTGTTGAAAGAAGAGGGTCTTTCAGCCGCCACATACCGTGCCATGCTGAGCATGGCGGTCGAACGACCTCAAAACGAAATCGCCGCCTCGCTTCCGTGGCACAAGGGTTTCGGATTGGGATTCATGCTCATGGACACACCGTTTGGACGAGTCTTCGGGCATGATGGCAATAACGGCGACTTTCGTTGCAATTTCGAAGCGTATCAAGACCGAGGCGCTGGCTTTGTCGTCTTCACAAACAGCAGTCTCGGTGGCCTATTTGCCAATGACCTCAGGACTTTCCTGGTAACGGGGTCACGAAAATAGAGCCGAGTTGGAAGTCCTAACGGCGGATTCCTCTGGATGTGGCAGGGCTGAACTGTGGCATGCTCTTGGGCCGCGCAACTGTTTTCGAGTCTCGTGGCCAAGCAGGGACGTGAGGACTAAGACCAACTCGCTTCGGGGCATTTCTGCCGAAATCGTTACCCAGGCGTAACTAATCAACATTTTTGGGATCATGGCTATAGCTCAACTTGCGGCCACAAAGGCATTTGCGGAAGATCAGCCAATGGCTCCCTAGTTGCTTGGGGGCAGTTTGGAAAAGCTCAATCTCTATCGAAAGGCATCCCCATGCGCTGGACTTTGGTCTTCACAATCTCCTTGCTCTTTTTGGGCCAAATTGGCGCTCAAGACAAAGGCGAAGTTTCCATTTATTGCAGTCTAGATCAGCCATTTTCCGAGTCGCTCTTGGAAGAATTCGCCGTGAAGACCGGTATTAAAGTCAAAAAGACCTTCGACACCGAAGCCACCAAGACGGTGGGATTGGTCAACAAGATCATCAGCGAAGAAGGCAACCCCCGCTGTGACGTTTATTGGAACAACGAGGTCGGGCAGACGATTCGCTTGAAGAACAAAGGACTCTTGCAGCCCTACAAGTCTCCTAATGCCGCCACTATTCCTGACAATTTCAAGAGCAAGGACGGGTTCTGGACGGGCCTCGCTGCTCGGGCTCGTGTCATTATCTACAACAAGGAGCAGTTCTCCGCTGACACTTTGAAAGAGATGGGCCTACCCAAGGGTCTGGATGACCTGACGGACAAGAAATGGGCGGGCTACGTGGCTATGGCGAAACCCATAGCCGGGACAACTCTTACGCATTTCGGCTCCCTCTTCGCTTCTTGGGGGACGGACACCACCAAGAAGTGGATGACATCGATCCGCCAAAACAACATCTATTGGACTTTGGGCAATGCCCAAGTGATGCGTGACGTGGGCGCCGGTCGTTATGCTTGGGGATACACGGACACCGACGACGCCAATGTTTCCAAACTAAAAGGCCATCCCACGGCTATTATCATCCCAGATCAAGGTGAAGGGGAACGTGGCACTTTGGTCATTCCGAATTCCGTCATGATTATCAAGGGGGCGAAGAATCTGGAGAATGCCAAGAAGCTTGTTGACTTCATTCTCTCCACCGAAGTCGAAGAGAAACTTGCATTTGGCAGGTCCGCGCAGATTCCACTGCACCCAGGTGTCAAGGTCCCTGAAGGCGGCTTGAGCCTTGATAGTATCAAAGCCATGAAAGTGGATTGGGAAGCTGTGGGGGCAGCCATCTCCGAGCACGGTGACTACTTGCACGAGACTTTTGATGGCAAGGAGGATGGCGGCAAAACGTGGCCTTGGATTCTTGGATCAGTTCTTGTGTTGGGCTTTGTGATTTCCCTCGCCAAGAGATCGGCTGCCTAGCTTGAGCCTTCAATCAGGAAAACTCGCTTCGAAATTTGGATCGTTCATGGCCGTCGGTGTGCTTGCCGCTGTTCTGCTGCCCATGGTGGGACTTTTCGTCGCCATGTTTCAGGGCGACGTTGCTGAGCGCTGGGACGTCATCGATGGTGTCATTCTTGATCGCATTGCGGTGACCTTGGTTTTGGCATTAGGTGCGGCATTCATCGCCCTGTCTCTTGCCGTTCCATTTGCACTCGCATTGCGTCGTGCGCGCTTCCCCGGCCGAAGCCTGCTCCGAGTTCTCTACGTCGTGCCCCTCCTCATCCCGCCGCACATTCAAGGCATCGCTTGGATGAGAGTGGTGGGCAAACAGGGATTGATCACCGAGTGGCTCGCTGCGCGGGACATCTTCTTGCTGGATGTGCGCGCCGGATTTTTCGAAATCGGCGGCTCGGCCGTTTTCTTTCCTGGTGCGATGTGGATGTTGGTCGCGGCGTTTTGGCCCCTTGCCGCATTGATCGTATCCGCTGGTTTGTCGAAGCTTGATCCACGGGCTGAAGAGGCTGCCCTGTTTGCCCCCAAGGGACAAGATAGTTCCAAGGGGAAGTTACTTCGCATTTGGAATTGTCTTCTATTTGGGCGTTGGTTTCTTTTCTTGTTTCCCAAGGCCCAAAGGCGATCCGTGGATGGTGTTCTCTTGGCGTTGCTAAAACCGCATATTCTTGCTGGTGCGTTCTTCGTTTTCATCTTCTCAGCAGGCTGCTATCCCAT
This sequence comes from Planctomycetota bacterium, assembly GCA_024275615.1. Taxonomy (GTDB): domain Bacteria; phylum Planctomycetota; family DRQF01; genus S139-23. The sequence goes on along the minus strand of JAJRYU010000588.1, from coordinate 25,298 downwards.
CCCAGCCTTGTTGGATACGCCAACGATCGTGATCGACATCTTCTTCTCTGCCAGCCGCATCGATGCCGCGACGGCGGGGGTCGTGAGTGTTCCCCTAGTACTCTTGACGGTTTTCGCCTTGTTGTGGGTGGTTGTCATGGGGCGGGGCGATGTTTTTCAGAATCGCTCACGGCCTGTCGCCCAGCCTCGATCCTTGATGCCCAAGAATCTCTTGCTGGGTGCCTTCGCCTGGGGGCTTGTTCTGGTGACTTCCGGAGTTCCGCTCTACGCCTTGCTTGAAAAGGCCGGTGGCATCGCCACCTATCGTTCAATTTGGCACAATGTTCTCCCGGATATCAAGAATAGCCTCTGGTTGGCTCTATTCGGCGCTTTGATCATTGCTGTTTGCAGTACGATTGTTGCCTTGTTTGCCAGTCGTTTGGGACGAAAACGGGGATTTGTTGTCGAGATTTTGGCACTCCTCCCCTTTGCTTTTCCTGCAATTGTGGTCGGCGTAGCCATGAATCAATTCTGGGGCGGATTTCGCGATTTCAACTTTGTCCCAGGGTTCCTGCGGAGCTTTGTTGACGAGTCTATCTATCAAAGCTCGGGTATTTTCTTCTTCTGCTATCTCACCCTGTTCTTGCCCTTCGGTTTGCGCTGTGTGGTCGCTGTCTTGAAGCAAGTTGATCCTCGTCAAGTCGAAGCTGGTCTTTTGGTTCACAGAAGTTCATGGGCACGATTCAGGGGTATCGTTCTTCCAATTCTTCTGCCCGGAGTTGTGGCCGCGTTTCTTCTGGGATTTGTCTTGTCTTTGGGAGAGTTGGGGGCTGGGCTCATTGTTCAACCGCCAGATGCATCAACCGTGCAGATTCGTGTCTTCAACATGATTCATTACTCACGCGATGACGAGGTGGCCGCTCTTTGTGTCATGGTTGTGGCCGTGACCTTGCTACCAACTCTGATATATTCCTTGTTGTTCAACCGAAAGGTAGAAGTCCTGTGAGCCAGGTTTTGCAAATAAACAACCTGACCAAGCGCTTTGGCAAGCAAGTCGCCGTTGATGGTGTTTCTCTAAACGTCAACGCAGGTGAGTTTCTGGCTCTTCTCGGACCCTCAGGCTGCGGTAAGACAACGCTCTTGCGCTGTTTGGCTGGCTTAGAGAATCCAACTGCGGGCGAACTCGTCCTCAATGAGCGCATAGTCTATTCCTCCATCAAGAATGTCGACCTCCCACCTCAGGAGCGGGGAGTTGGTTTCGTCTTTCAGGATCTTGGATTGTGGCCCAATATGACTGTCTTGAATCATTTGCTCTTTGTGCTGAAAGATCTGCACGACAAAGCGACCAGCATGCGGTTGGCAAGAGAGCAGTTGAATGACCTGCACATCGACCATCTGGCCAAGAAGAAGCCGGCCCAGCTTTCAGGCGGTGAGTCCCAAAGATTGGCCCTATCCCGCGCCCTGGTGACTCGCCCTGCGATTCTGCTTTTGGACGAACCTCTAGCGTCTCTCGATCGAGGCGTTTCCCTAGAGATTCGCGAAATTCTTCGCACGATCAAGTCTGAAAGCGGCACGACGATGATTTACGTCACCCATTCACGCGAAGAAGCCATGGAATTGGGGGATCGTGTTGCTGTCATGCAGGATGGAGTCATCGAGCAAGTCGCTTCGCCCCAAGAGCTCTATGCCATGCCAGACAGCAGATTCGTCGCTTCCTTCTTGGGTGACTGTAATGTGCTTTTGGGTGCCGTCGAACAGGGTAGCCTGAAATCCGCCATTGGTGACTTTCGGCTTTCGGAATACGCCACCCAGCTCAAGAACCCAACTGTGATCGTACGTGATCATCAGATCGAAGAAGCGGCAGGCGGAATTGCGGCGACGATTGTCAGAACGACGTTTTGTGGCCGCGATTATAGTCTTGTTGTCGATGTTGGCGGAGTCCGTTTGGTCATGCGCAGCGAAAGATCAGTTACGGTAGGCGAAGTGATTACGATTCGACCAACAGGAAACGCTTGGTTCGTCGAGGGGAACGGCGCATGAACACGGCAACGAGATTCATAGCAGTGGGCGCACTCTTGGCTCTTGGGGTATGGGCCATATTCATAGTGAACGAAGACGTCTCTGTGGCACCACCCGTGGGGAAGAGATGGGGGACTCCACCCCAAGTGAAAGGGGACAAACCTCTTTTGCTCAAGTCTTCCAAGCAGTGTGCAGAATGCCATCCAGCAATCTACAACGAATGGAAGAGTTCTCACCATGAATTCGCCTGGCTAAATCCCGAGCCAAGACGAAAAGAGCTCTCTAACAACTTTCGCAATAAGGACTGCATACCTTGCCATGCTCCCAGACCTCTATTGGAAGTCGGATTCGGCGAACGTCCCTTGGAACGGGAGACCAGAAGAGAAGATGGCGTGAATTGCTTCACTTGCCATCGTTCTGGACAGGTCGTAATCGCGGCCAACGATCTTGGACCAGGAGCGGCAAATGCTCCCTGCAACCCGGTGACTTGGAAAGCCATAGCCGAGGTGAAGTTGTGCAGCCCCTGTCACGATCAGCACAAAGTTGAGCAGGATTGGCAACGTTCTCGCTATGCCGTCAAAGGGTCGGCGGAATACAAGGATTGTAACGATTGTCACATGCCGGTCACTGGGGGGCCAGGGACTGTTGGCGGGGCGCGCCGGACACACCGAGGTCACGGCTTCAAGGGCGGGCATGACGAGGCAATCCTAAGGAGCGCTGGTATTGTGCGTGCGATTCGTCTGGACAATGCGCTGACTCTGGCTGCCGCGGTCGAGAAACTTACCGGTCGCGATTGGCGGCCTGCCAAAGAGCTCAATCTTGAACGTGGCGTACTGATTGAGGTGAAGAACACGGGGACGGGGCACAATTTGCCGTCCGATGAGCGGCATCGAGCGGTCGATCTCTATGTTCGTTTCAAACCCAGCATCGGCAAAGCCACCGAAGAAGTGCGGCTCACAAGGTTCCGTAATCCCTATCGCGATGAATATGAAAATCGCAATCCCTTCAAGGACAAGCCCGATATCGTACTAACGAACCAGATGTCTTGGGCCGAGTCGGAAATCCCGGTTTCTCAAGTTCGGCTGTTGCCTGATTTTAACCCAAACCGCAAAGTGTACTATCCTGAGTCAACTCAACTGCACGCTGGAGAATCGAGGCTCTTGTGGTTTGAGGTGCCAGACTGGGGAAGAGGAACCCTAGAACTTCGACTCTTCTACAAACTGCAACCATTTCTGAGTAATGAAGATGCCGTACAGATTGCCGAAACACGTGTTGCGTTCTAGATCCGAGGCCATGATCTGGGCGGTGGTTCTTCTGGCATGGTTGGCCGCGTGCGGCGACGGCGCCAAAACCGACGTTCAACTGGCTCTGGACGAAAGAGCCCAAGCAATCGCCGATGAAGATGGAGATTTGGAATCACGTCTTTCTCTCATGGACAACTTGCGCAGGCCGGTAAATCAGGAGATCGTTGAAGCTTTGTTGTTGGTCATGAAGGACCGCAGTCAACAAGCCTTCATCATGACGCCGGACGACTCGCCCTTGGGATACCATACCGAGGAAAGCACGTTTGGCGGTCCAGATCACCGGGCCGAATTGAGATGGACAGCGATCTTGGCATTGGAACGCTTAGCTGAAGTTCAAGCCTTGCCGGACCTTATTTCCGCCTTGTTCGACAGACACGAAGTCGTACGCCATTTTGCCGCGCGGGCTTTGTTTCGGTTGGGTAGCAAAAAGGGCATACCCGTTCTGCTGAAAGGACTCGAAGGTAAGGCTCTTGCCAACGAGTCGGCGAACAGAGTGCTCAAGGAAATCACGGCCAAGGACTTTGGGTTTGACACAGATGCGGGTTGGGCCAACAAAGCTAAAGCTATCAAGCTCTGGACTAGCTACATGGAAGAGGTGACACCCAAGGCAAAACTGCCCCGCCTCGGCGACGATCCAGACCTTGATCGTCGCGTTCGTTTCCTCGTGGCCATGTTAGGCAAGCATCAATTCTTGTTCATGGAACAAGCACGCCGCAATCTCTCCATGCTTGGAGACCTCGCTGTAGCCCACATCGAAAGTGCTTGGCGTGACGGATTTGTTAACGCCAAGCAAAGACAGTTGTTACATGCCTATGCAGTTCAAGTGCTGGCAAAAATTGGCAGTCCGGCAGCGGAAGCTGCCATCGTCAAGCTAGCCACAACAGATGGTTCGCCTCCCGTACGTAGTCGTGCAGCTCTAGCTCTCGGGGAGGCCCATTCCGAGCCATCGGCGCAGGCCCTGCTTGCCCTATTGCAAGATGAAGACGAAAGCGTTGTGATCGCAGCAATGCGCGCGGCAGGCGCACGACGGCTCACATCGGCAGTCGGAAAAATCAAGAGTACCTTTATGGCACAGGATCAGTCCAAAAGAGGCAGGCTCATGGCAGCATTCTCCTTGGTGCGCATGGGCGTTGCAGAGAAGAAACATGGCGCCCTCTTGGATCGCATCATGACAAAAGGGGAAGCTTATGAAAAAGCTGAACTTGCTGATCTCCTCTTGGAATGGAAAGGGGAACTTTTTGGCTGGGACGAACGTCGTGATCCGAAAGAACAAGAACAGGCCATCACCAAGTGGCGCTCGGTTTTCTATCAGTAGAGATGTATCTTTCCAAATTCGGCGGTGCTGCGGTCGTGATCTGAAAGAGGCTCCAGGCTTCGAATGCCGATGAGGTGCTCATCTGGTCCCAGGCTCTTATTCATGCTAAATCACAACATCCACCGCTCGATGTGAAAGAGACGTATGAATCGGCTTACAAACCTCATCTTGGCCATATTCTTGGCGATGCCTGCTCTGTCCTTGGCGCAAACTCAAAAGATGGGGCCCACCATTCTCGCCAAGGGTCATGCCATTGCCGGCGCCTATGTGGTTGGTGTCACCGGTGAACTTGCCATCCTGCAAGACGGGCCGGTGCTCTTTTGCATGATTTGGGACAAAATCCCGAAAATTGTCGCCAGAGTTGTGCTCCCTGAGGAAACCTATCTTTGGGATTACGTGAGTCCCAAAGCTGGAATGAAGGCCATGGGTGAGATTGTCGTCCAGGTCAAAGGTGCTGTTGCGGCTGCCACGATTAAGAGCGACGGCAGTGTCACCAAGTTCAACAGGCTTTCCGCGGGTGGAGGGCTATTTCGTGGTCGGCTGTCGATGCCGGCGACAAGGCGTCGATTTGCCTGGCGCGTTGTTGACGATACCTACTGGGTTGTCCCTACGCTCACGGGGCTTCGGTGCTTCCAAAGAAAAAAGAACGGCGACGTCGTTGACTGCGGTAGCGAATCGGCGCGACTTACCAGCGAACAGAGCCTTGGGCATGGCTTGGGCTATAGACTAAAGGCCCGTGTCACCGTGCCATTTTTTGATTTGGCTGTGGGGGACGCTGGTCATCCCTATTTGCTTTTCCGCCAGAATCGATTCTACGCCCGCCGTGAATTGCCAGTGGGAAAAGGAAAGATCTGGGGAAAGGCGCCAGATACGGACAACAACGAGGTTGTTAAGTTTGAGCACCGGATTCCGCCACTTTGCGTTGACTTCGATGATGATGGGCAGCGCGACTTGATTCATGTTGACCCTGGAACCGGTACCACCTTGATCTACCGCAGCGGCAAGCGTGCCTTAGGAAAAGGAAGTGAACCTGATAGTGTCTTTCGAGTGACCGGACATGTCCTTTGGCGATGGCTTGCAGATGGCGATGGCGATGGCAGAAAAGATCTCTTCCTTTTGGAGTTGTCGAAACTCAATGTCATCGCTCAAGTCAAGGTGATGCAAAAGCGCTCTCTTCCGGTCATCTTGTCGATGCGACGCCAACTCGACGATGGGCGCTTTCAGCGCTCGGCTCGATGGAGCGATCGTTTCGAATTTCCCTGCGAAATCTCTATGACTCGCAACGTTCGTCGGGTCAGGTTTCGCGCACCTTTCAAACTCCTCCAAGAAGGAAATCAGAAGCTATTACTCCTGGGGCCTGCCAAAGAAGGGGGTGTGGCCTGCTACGAAAGAGTTGAGAAGCACTGGGTCCCCATGGCAAGCTATCCTGAACTCTTGATGGCGAGGGGTTTCCATTTCAAGCCTTTCGATGACCAGCGCTGGTTGGCTAATAGTGGAGCGCGTCCTTCTGTCATGCTTCTGATGAAGAACCCACAAAGCGCAGACGATTGCGTCATGACTCTCAAGATCCCCGAAAAGAAATAGATCTACTCGTTCATCATGAATCGCACTCCTGCACGTTTTGTCTTTGCCGTTGCCATTTTGGTTCAATTGTGTACTGGGATTATTCTCCAGGTGCAATCCACGGGAGCTATACCCGGGGATGAGTTTCAGTTGGCTGGAATTCTGTACAGTGTCAGTGGGCCTCTCAGTTGGTGGGCTGCTCTCTTGTGTTCCCTCGCCGCTGTCTATCTCGCCATCGAAGCCCGGGGAGCACTGCGCAGAAAAGAAAGAGCGCGAGCCATTCAAGCGATGCTTGCGGCCGCGGCAGTCATCGCCGGCATCATCGCGCCGATCGCTCATTTTCTGGCAATCGTCCTGGTCTTCTTCATCGACGAAAACGGGGAAAGACAGAAGTACTCAAGGTTGAGTAAGGAGCGATTGCGGCCCTTGCTTCAGTTTCAAGGAGCCCTAAGCGCTCTGCGCTGGCGAGACATTGTAAAGTGGTGGGCGGCTCTTAGTGTACTTGCTGGCTGCGCGGCCCTGGCAATCGCATTGGTGGAGTCATTCACCTACACAGCCTCATTTGCTGGTTGGTTGTTTCCGAAGGATGTCTTGTGGGCCTATCGGCTCAGACTTTTCGATCTCGCCATTACTTTCGGCGCCACGACTGGTTTGCTCTATGTCATTCCGATGATCATTGATCGAGGGCTTAGGCACGATAATGAAGATGCGTGGCGTGCGATATTTCGAGCACGGATCTCAACGGCCCTGGTCGCCGCAGGTTTTTGCGGCGTCGGCCTTTTCGCAGTCATTGGTGATGAAATTGTCAAAACCGGCTGTCTAGTGGCGACCTTGGTGCTCCTGAGTCTGCTCTTTTCTTCTCTCATTCGTTTGCTGTCAAGAAACTTGGTGGCGACTCGTTTTGCTTCTTTTGCTGGTGAACCCTGCAACCGTGCGACGGCTTGGACCATCTTGTTTCTCTCAGTTTTGGCATTGCCCTTGGCATCGATACCTGGACGAATAGGGGAGGCTCTGCGCAAGAAACCCACAGCCCTCTTTTCTTGTTTCTTTGTTGTTGCCTTGGTTTGGGAGGTGGTCCTTCTCTACCTTGCCTATCCGGAGCTTGAGGATTTTCGCAGTCGGCTCATTCTCCTGAGCGTAATTTCGGCGGTAAACGTCTTTGTCATGGCAATCATTGCTTTTGCTTTCACCAGCAAGCGGCTTCGACAAGTTGAGGCCAGTAGCAGGCTGACCACCGTTTTCGCGCTCATTATCGCATTCGGTTTTGTCGGTTCTTTTCGTCCCCTCACTGGCGATATTGCCCTGGTGATCAACGAGTATTCGCGATTTGGTTTCATGATCAAGAAATCGAGCTTACGGGAAATCATTCGCCCGACTGACAGTAGCGGCTCTGAGCCAGCTTCGGTTAAGTTTGTCGCCCATGGTCCGGGAGAAGATCATTTTCCCTTGTTTACCCCTGCCGCCATCAAAGGCAAGCGACCACCGATTGTTGTCGTCTTGTGGGATGCGGCTCGCCCGGACCACATCGGTGCCTATGGTTACAAACGTAACACCACACCTCATCTCGATGAGTTCGCCAAGGAGTCGGTGATTTTTGAACGGGCTTATAGCGGTGCCACAGCAACAACATGCGGTGTACGGCACTTGTTCACCGGACATTATTCTACCCGCTACATGCTGACAAAGACGCACAAGCCCTTCTTCATTCATGCCCTGCGGCAATTCGGCTATCGGCGCTTCTTGATCACCGCGACAGGCACAGACTACAACGGTGTCAGTCTCGATTCATTCAAGCGGGGAGGGCCGCCGGCAGAATCTGATGGCAGCGAGTTTCGGCATTTGGCCTTACACCCGAAAGGACTAGATAGGGAACGCCCTGATCCGGAGAAGACCGAGAACGTCATGCGCGCATGGCGCGATCTTGTTCATGAGGGCGGCAAGTCAGCCTTAGAAGGAAGCCTTACGTTCCTGCACCTGACAGGCACCCACTTTCCATGGAAGAACGCCGATCCTGTCGTCGATTTTGGCGACAGCAACATAGATCTCTATGATGGTGAGACGGCCAAAGTGGATGCTCTGACCAACCAGGCATTCAATACGCTCAAAGAGCTGGGTGTCTACGATGACGCTATAATCATCTTGGTAGCAGATCATGGCACTGGGTTGCGGGAACATGGACGATGGGCCGGTTTTCTACCCTACGAAGAGCAGATTCGTATTCCCTTTATCATGAAGATTCCAGGTGTTGCTCCCCGTCGCGTGCAAGCCCCCGTCGCCACAATTGATCTGGCACCTACACTCGTGGGTCTTTTTAAGCCCGGCGGCGTCAATGAGTATGACGGCGTTAGCTTGATGCCCTTGGTGATGGGGAAGACCACAAAGACCGAACGACGCTACATTCCTTCTCTTTGTGCCTTCGAAGATGCCTATTCTCTCATCGAGGATGGCCGTTTTAAGTTGCACTATCACCGCCGCGAAAACTATGCTCTGCTTTTCGATCTAGAAAACGATCCACAAGAGCTGGTCAATCTCTATGACGAGTATCCTAAGGACCGAGAACGACTCATCAACGTCATGCGGGCCTTCTTGTGGCGAGGTCGTAAGGATTTCGGCAACCCCTATCATTATCGAGGTCGCTGACACGCCTTGTCCAGGACATCGCGGTTAGGACGTGTGTGTTTGGAGTTCGACCTGGTGGCTGCAGGATCGCGGGCAATGGGGGACGACTGGGTTGGCTATCGCCAGTAGATTTCCAGTGCGCTCTTCCACGCTTCTCGGTCATTGGCGTCCAGTTTCTGACTGTCGCTCTTCAAGATTCCCGTAGGTTTCATGAACTTTCCTTCGAGCCAATGCCTCGCGTCTTTGGCGATATCCTCATCTTTGTCCTCTAGGAAATGCCAGACTATCAGGCTGTGGCGTTGGGAGGTGAGTCCGGCGAGATCTACCATGAGTGCTCTCGCTAGTTTCAATCGTTGCTTGGATTCGGATTCCTTCAACTCACCGTATTGGTCCAACATTGACACGATCCTGCTTGGTAATCCGTCGAAACGGGGGATGCCAGCTCCCCGCCCAGGAATGGCGGTGCAAGTGGCTCCCGCAGGAACGTAGATTTCCCTGTCAGCATCCACAAATGCGACTTGTCCTGTGTACACGCGGACTTTCGCGCGGCCGGATGCACCGACTTCGAGTCGATACATGCATCCCAGGTCAACGCAGAGGGTTGCTTGAGTCGCAACTTCGAAGAATCTGGGTTTGACGTTGACATAAATGTTTGCATCGATCGCTCCTCTTTCAAGAAAAAGTCGAGTGCGATCTTCGCTGAGCCTGTCAACACGAATACGGCTGCCAGCGTCCACCGAAATTTCTCCGATCTCGGCGAGGCTCAGCGACTCAATTTCCCTTGTTTCGAGGAACTCGTCGACATGGAGTTGCCGGTCAGAGGAATCAACGATGAGTTTGGGGCCTGTTCCAGTCTCCTTGCTCTCTTCTAAGTTGGCCTCTTTGCTTTCGGAAGAATTCGTATCCCTAGAATTTGCATCGAAGATCTTCCAACCAAGCAGCGCAACGATCAAGACTGTCGCGGCCGTTACCAGAAAGCCTGTACGGAGACGGTGAAGCGGGCGCCTACTTGATGCTTCTTCGCCGTCGGGCCAGGGCTCAAGCGGCCCGCTCGATTGGTCCCTGAGCGGCCGTAGTATTTCTTCGAGCTTCTCGATCTCAGGATCAGGGCTTCCGCTTCTGTTCCACAAGTAGTTGTCTTTGGTTTTGTCGTTCATGGTAATCCGTCTTTCTTCAGAAGCGCACGAAGCTGTGCCATGCCGCGCGACAGGTTTACCCGTACCGATTGATGGGTCATTCCTGTCAACTGGGCGATTTCAGGGCCCTTCAGACCTTCAATGAGGCGGAGTATCAAGGGCTCGCGGTAGGCGAGCGGTAGAGTTCGGATTCGCGCGAATACCTGTTCAGTAATCTCTGCATGGTGACATTTCTTGATGTGGAAATCGTCATGGATGGCAAGCGTTCTTGGGTGCCGAGCCTTGGCTCGCAAGCGATCGACCAGGAGGTTGCTGGTTATGTTTCGCAGCCATGCGGGGAATGCTTGCGCGTCATTCACGTCGCCAATGCGCCTAAACACTCTCAGGAAAACTTCTTGAGTGAGCGCTTCGGCATCGTCGCCGGGACTGCAGCCCGCCAGGATCATGCCATGAACGATTCTGGCGAAACGACCATGCAGTTGATCCCAGGCCCGTTGGTCTCCGGCCTTGCATCTTCTGAGTATGGACTGTTCCTGGTCTTCCTCTGAAGCGTGCTGCGCCCTAGTGAGGCCCCGAGCCTCACGGTCAGATCCTCTGTTTGAGAAGTGCAAGAATCTGGGCACCATTCATTTGAATCGTTCTGTGGTTCTTAGCGTGGGCCATGACCAATCTTACATGGGGTTCAAGGAATCGGTCCAAACTTGTGAGGTACTTGCGTGCATCTTCCTTAAGGAGGTGGCTCTCGGAGTTGTAGTTGAGCAAAGCGGTTCTTGCCAATTGTTCACGAGCGGAAGTAATGTACTCGAGGCGCCCAACTAAGACACGTTCCAATTTGTCGGGTTTTGGGCTGATTTGCAGGGGGAGAATCTGGTCAATTGTCTGGCGTGGAACAAGATAGAGGACACGATTTCCCTCGGTGCGGAACCAAGAACGGGCCCAGGTCTTCACCATAGCTCGCGCTTCTTTCACTGTCATTCCTCTGCTCATGACTGCGTCCATCAGCACTTTTTCTAAGACAGGCACAAGACGGTCAAGCGTTCCCATCTTTTGCTTGGCCAGTGAAATCTTGAATTCTCCGCCTTTCTCAACGCCGCGGCAAATTACCATGCGACCGTTGCCACCACGAACTTCTACAGCGACTGCGAAATCGACTGGGAAGTCGCCCCGATTCTCGAATACGCTGAATCCGTCCTTTCGAGCCGAAATGCTGAATGGGAGTTTGAAGGTTCCAAGGCCGCGGTAGAAGAGAAATCTCTCGGCCTCGACGGGGCCAAGTCGGTTTGGGCCGATCCGGGGGCGTGTCTTGATGTAGCAGGCATCAACTTTGCGAGCCAAACTCCAGATGTCGTCTGCCATGACGTGGGGGAGTTGGGGTGGCTGTGGAGAGTTGGCTGGAATAACGTCAATGTCCCATTCAAGGAAGGACGACTTGACTGTGGAAAGGTCAAGAGGTCCTTTGCCGAAGGCGGATTCCGGTGGGCCCAAGAGATCGGTTACCGGATACCACTGTGTGAGAAGGCCTTCTTTGAAATCTACTCTCAGCCGCACCTGCCTTTTTGTACGCGAGTGAAAGTAGATAACCGGCGTTTCCATTTTTTGAGTGACATGGGTTACGGGGACTTCGAGGCCCTTGTAGCCTTGCTTCCGCAAGGGACATTCTCTCACCTCGGTGCGTGAGTAAACAAAGTCCGGGAGCCGTTCCTCTTCGTGCTGCAGGCCTTCCAAACCCAAACCGTTTGCACCTTGCATGCTGGTGAAAGTTCCCCACTCGTGTATTTCGAAGAGTTCTTTTTTTTCCTGGCCTTGGAGAGTTGCTGAGAGAAGGGCGATTGTGAGTATAGCGAGGGTCCGTGTCATATTGAGCTCCAGTGTGATTCTGAAGGACCGAGACGTCAATATTTGCGAAGTGTGATCAGGAATTTTGAATTAAGTTTCGAGATGGAGTCCCCAAGTCCATGACACCCTGACCTCGTGTCAGTCCAAAGTGACCGTGACCATGGATGTCTTCTTGATGATGACCAGGCAAACTGGTTTATCTGTTGTCATTGTGCGGAAAGTGATGTTCTGGATTTTGGCTTCCTTGGTTCTTAGGAAAGGTTCCTTAGCAAAGGTCAGTTTGTTTCTTGAATCCTTGCGACCGGCAAAAATGGTGATTGTGTGCCCACCTTTTCCTGGTGCCATTGTGAACAAGTCAGTTGTGCCATCACCATTGAGATCCTCGCTTAGGATGAAGTTGTTTCGCACACTCCATTTGGCGTAGTCGGACTTGGGCACGCGATAGTTCTGCGAGAAATCTGGTTGGGCGATGAAGGGTGTCTTCTTGTTGTTGCGCCCCAAGTAGGCATTGAATTTGACCTTGATGTTACCCATCGCTCTTTGGATGGCATCAGAAACGGATGTCCCATAGCTGCCGAAAACTAAGTCAGGAAAGCCGTCACCGTCAAGGTCGGTGATTTCCGGACCGTTGCCAATGATACCGCCGACTCTCAGGGCAAAGTCTGGCTTTTTGGCGAACCTGCCACCGCCTTGGTTGAGAAGAATGGCCAATGTCGTGCGCATGTCGGTAATGCCACTTGCGGGTGTGGTCATCTTGCTGAGGAATAAATCTGGCAGATCGTCGTGGTTGACATCGGCTAATTTGATTTCTGTTTGCTCAAGAACTCCGCCGGCATCACCGCCGGATAACCAAGCAAGGTCGAAGGTCTTCTTTTTGCCTTGGTCAAATGAACGGGCGGGCTGTTGCGGAATAAATGCCAATCCAGATTCATCAAACCAACATAGATCGACGAGTTTGTCGCCATTGATATCTTGGAAGACTGGGCGCGGGTATGAACGTTCAAAATCCAGATGTCCGGTGCTGTCAGCATCAATTTGCCTTGACCCGGCAAAAGGCAAACTTTGGGGCGGAGCGAATTTTCCGGCCTTTGAACCATAGAACATGACCAAGCCTTCGTCCCCGGGAAGAAAGAGGTCGTCATTCCCATCGGCATCGATGTCTGTTGGCCAATGCCAAAAACCAGGTGGCCCTGACAGGGGACTGCGGATGATGCAACGAAACGGAATTCTCAAGTCCAAAAGTTCAAGAGCCCCATTTGCTGAGCGACCCAGGAAGGTCACGACGTCTGTTTGGATCAAGGCGATTTGTCGACCTTGGCACAAGCCGAAATCGCCCAAGGCCATGGCCACGACCTGAGGTGAGAGCAGGCCCTTTTCGATGACATAAGAATCGCCCTTGCGTGTGGCCATTGCGAAGGGACGTCCGGCGTCAGTTAGTGCGAAGAATGCCAGGATCTCACGTTCGCCATCGCCATCGAGATCAAAGATAAACCAGTCCTCGATATTCTCACCAAATTCCGCCCGCCGTATTTCTTGGGCGACTGTCGGTTGTTGGAAGAGGAGGACGGCAAGAAGACCTGCGAGGAATCTCAGCATGCGATTTCTTTCTTGTTGAAAGCGATGAGGCTAAGGACTGCAAAGAGAACAGACATCAAAAATGGGGCGACATAGCCGGAGGATAGAGGCCCCCAGTCATCAACCATTCCTTGGCGACTTTGGTCTTGTCCAGCGAGTTCCGATAGGAGGGCGATGGGCAGCTCGAGATATGTTGGAAACAAAAAGGCCGCCAAGTCCTGGACCAATTCACCCACGGCTTGCATAGCCAGAAAAAGAAAAGTCCCAATTGCGACTGCCGTACCTTCAGATTCGATGAGGACGGAAATGAGGGTGCCGAACGCAGCTGACGCCAGCAGGGGTGCGATCATGGCCAATCCCAATTTCCAGCAAATGAGTTGCATCTGCTTCACAGTAAAAACGACTGTTGGTTCCAATCCGGCGAATTCAATCTTGATCGCCACAAAGTCACTGGTTGCCTCAACAGCAGCCCAGGATACCCCAAGCGTGAAGACAGCCAAGAAAAATGCAAACCCCATATTGAGGAGGAGTTTGGCTGTGAGAACGTTGATCTTCGACACCGGTCGCAGCAGGACGGCCCGCAAGGACCCCGCAGCGATCTCTTCATTGACACAGAGGGTAGCCATGATCATGACCAGGAAACTGGCCAAGGGCATTGTTCGTGCCAGGAGCGCGGCAAAAAGAGAGAATCCTGAGACGGGCTCAAGCGACTCCTGTTCGAGCCAAAGACTGCCGAAAATACTGACTGAGACGCAGATGACTATGATCAGAGGAAGCCTGCGACCCAGAAGCTTCTTGAGTTCGAAACGCAAGCAATTCATCGTTGGTGAGTGAGAGGGTTCTTTCATGACAGGCTCCCGGCGCTACGAGTGTGGGCTTGCTCCAAGAAGAACTCCTCCAAACTCATGCGCTCTTCCTGCAGAGTGTAAAGGTCCAGACTTTGTGCTGCCAGGGTCCTATGTACTCTTGGCAATTCACTTCGCTCACACTCGAAAAGGACACCCCCTTCATCTGACATCGAAACGCCACTGACGGTTTCAATTTGTTTCAACGCTTCGACGATTCCCGGGTCGTTTCTACCTCTAACCCGGAAACGAGGGAGTCCTTGGCGTCCAAATTCCTCCGGCGGACCCTGATACAGAAGATGGCCTTTCTCCAGAATGACGATGCGGTTGCACATCAATTCAATCTCGTAGAGCAGGTGACTTGAGACCACGAAAGTGGTGCCATTTTCCTCGTTGAGTCGGCGAATGAGGTGACGCATCTCGATAATACCATTGGGATCTAGTCCATTCGCCGGTTCGTCCAGCACGATGAGTTCGGGATCGCCCATCAAGGCCAGTCCAATCGCGAGCCTCTGCTTCATCCCCAAGCTGTAGTGTTTGGCTTTCTTGGTTCCCGCTTCTTCGAGGCCGACGGTTTTCAAGATCTCGTCCACGCGACCTTTGGGTATACTACCGCCCAAACTGCCGAGCAACTCAAGGTTCGTTCGCCCGCTCATGTTTCCATAGAAGGATGGGCTTTCAACCATGGCGCCGATTCTGGACATGACCCGCCTCCGCGCCCCAAGTTTTTCTTGGCCGAAAAGTTCTATGGAACCAGAATCCGGCTGCAAAAGACCCATAAGTAGCCGCAGGGATGTCGTTTTACCGGCACCATTGAGTCCAAGGAATCCGTAAACATCTCCCTGGTTCACAGTTAGTGAAATTCCATCGACCGCGACTTGGCTGCCGAATTTCTTCACCAAGTTCTTCGTCTTGACTATGGGCACATCTGGCATGGGGAATGACCTATCTTGTTTGCTCGCTACCAAGAGCCTAATCGTGGGGGGGAGGACTTGGCAAGTTGCTGTCTTTGCATCGGTTAAGTCGCGACACTTGCTCTTTTGCTCGTTGCATTCTGGTCCATGTGCAAAGTCATGCAAGGTGGAATAAATTGCAATTCACGGCCTTCTTCACGCACCTGCTGGCTGTTTTCTCAAAGTTTTACACGTTATTCACGAGGCGATTGGTTTATGATGAATATCCTGCATTTGCCAATGCTCTCGAATTTGCCAGTTTGCTTCAGTCGATAGATTTCCTTGCCGATACAACATGTTGCCAGGCGAGGCCAAGAGGCTTTGTGAACCAGAGTGAAAAAAAATCGCTGAGTGATCACGAAGTTTCGGCAAGTTCGGCGTATCAAGTCTCGACCGTCTCACTGAGGTCCAGACAGCCAAGTGACCTTCATTAGGTAACACACAATGAAATAGACGGGTGGCGACAGCGCTGCTCGTGCGAACATAGAAAAAGTCAGGGTTGCGTGAGGCGTAAAACTTTCCTCACATCTCACATTTCCCTCTTCTATTCCCTTTTCCTTCTTCTCAGGAAAGTTCCCCTGACTTTTTCTTTTTCTCTTCTTCCCGCATCCCCCAAAACTGACATTTCTTCGATCTTTGCCTCAATCGTGTGACTCGCGCTTGAGACGAATGGCGTCTCAGTCCACAATTGGACCATGAATGGCAACGCCGCAATAATTCTCGGACTTGCGAAGGTCGGACGACCCCGCGCTTGGCGCCGTTTCCTCGCCAGTTTTGTGGTGTCGGTCGACTTTCTTGTCTTGTCTGCTCCGTTTCTTGCAATCTTAGTCCGCATGGAATTAGGTGCGGTCTCGGATCCGCTTCGGGTCTTCACATGGCTTCTTGCTACTCTCTTGGTTTTCGCCTGCACCTTTTCCTGTGCCCGCTTGTTCGCCAATCGGCGGGATCCGCTGCTTGCGGCCCGTTCAGTTGACGAAATGGGCAAGACGAAAGAGCTTTTTCTTACTGCGGCCGACTATGTTTTGAAGGGACGTCAGTCTCTTTTCCTGCCGGCGCTGCTTGAACGAGCCACGGCTCAGTTGCCCGCCTTGGAGAAGGCCCAACGTCCTCACTTGGAAATTCCACTCATTGCATTCAAGCGTGACATGGTTGCCTTAATCTTGACTGCTCTCATTCTCGTCGTGCCGTCGTTCGCACACGGTGCACTCGGGCCTGAAGATGAGGATCAAGTCGCATCTGAAGATGGTGAGGATCAAGCGCTCCTTGGAGCTAAGGGAACAGTTGCCGGAGAATCGAGCGTCCTTGGCTTTGAGGGCAAAGTGAAGATTCGAGTGCGCAGCGATCAGAAACTCTATTTTCTTGGCGACGAGATCACACTCATCGTTGAAGTCGAGACACTCGAGCCTATCCCACCTGACATACGGCTGGGAGCCGTTGCTCTTGTTGACGGTGAAGCGAATATGCCTCTTCCTGTTGGCAAGGACCTTGTGCTTCCGCGGGCTGCAGGGGAGAAGATCGAGCTACGTATGAAGATCAAGGAACGCTTGAAGGCCATCGGGCGCTATCGACGAGGGTTGCTGACAATCGATCCTTTTCTATACGCCAAAACCCAGGCTCCAGGTTTCGACGGTCCAGCTCCGGGCAACCGCGTCGTTCTTCAGATTGCCGAGAATGCCGAGAAGCTGCGGGCCAAGACGCCTTCGTCGGTCAAGAAGCAACAAAAGAAGAAACCGAAGCCGAAGAACAAACCAAAGAAGAAGGACAACGAGAAAAAACCTCAGCAAAAAAAGAAGCAACAAAAGAAACCGCGACCAGCACCGGGGAAGAATCCTGCCGCCAAGCCGCCAGGTGAATTGAAGACAAAACCGTTTGTTGTGCAGCCGCTGTTTTCGAATGATCAAACAAAAAAGCGTTCGGTCCGTGTTTTTGATCGTGAGAAAGAAAAAGGTACACCACCGCCTTCTGAACCCATGAGAGCTAACCTCAAGACGAGGGGCTACGAAAAAGTCCAAGAGACCCAGTTGCAAAAGATGAAACTCGGCAACCAAGAGCGCCGCCAGGTGCGTACATATCTGAACGGCATTCGCAACAAACAAAGCAAGACGAAGAAGAATAAATGAAGCACGGACCCGATCTTCTCGATTCTGATTTTCTTGCACGCTTGGAGAAACTGGACATCGTCGCTCGCAAGATTCTCTCCGGCGAGTTTCGAGGTGAGGTGAGAACGAGGAGTCGAGGGCCGGGTTCTTTGTTTCGCGGTCACAAGAGTTATTCTCAAGGTGACGACTTGCGGTTTCTTGATTGGAACGTCTATTCCCGTCTTGGTGAGCTCTTAGTCAAGCAATTCGACGCCGAAGAGAATCTGAACCTC
Organism: Planctomycetota bacterium; assembly: GCA_024275615.1. Classification (GTDB taxonomy): domain Bacteria; phylum Planctomycetota; family DRQF01; genus S139-23. The sequence continues at coordinate 7,783 of JAJRYU010000588.1, read as the reverse complement.
CTGTTGATCATCGATGCTTCCGGAAGTATGGATTTCGGGAGCAATAACAAGATGCTTTTTGCTCAGCGAGTCGCCGCGGCCCTCAGTTTCATTGCTCTAAATCGCCATGCGCGGGTGGACTTGGCTATCTTGCCGCGGAAGGCTCATCAGAATCGAACCGCTTATTTTGGTCGCAATGCCTTGGTTCCTCTCTTCGAGAATTTAGAGAGTGTGACGGCCGGAGGCGATTTCGACCTGCAGCGCGAACTTAAGAGCGTGATTGGCAGACGACGAGGGCGTGGCGTGGCTCTTGTTCTTTCTGACTTCTTTTCAGAATGCGGCTATGAACGCCCGCTCAAGTTCTTGAGGCATGTTGGTTACCGGGTCGGTGTCCTGCATATTCTCGATCGCGACGAGCTGCGGCCAGACATCTCTGGTCGGACCAAGCTCGTTGATCTTGAGACGGACCGGTCAATGAAACGAAATGTGTCCAAAGAGCTCATTGATGCCTACGAAGCTGAAGTCCGCAGTTGGTGCCAGGGCGTCGAGCATTTTTGCAATAGCCATGAACTGGCCTATGCGCGTTTGGACACCTCTTGGAGCTTGGAGCGCGTGGTGACCAAATCGCTGTTGCGGGCGGGAGTGCTGGTGTGAGTTTTGCCCACCCTGAACTCCTCACTTGGCTGTGGGGTATCCCTGGAATCTTCATCCTCTATCTCATGCGCCGCCCGGCAAAGACCATAGACATTCCTCATTTGTTTCTTTGGGAGCGAGTTGTTCAAAATCGCTTGCCGAAAAAAAGGCGTCGGCTTCGAGAGTTGTTGGGACTCCTACTGCAAATACTCATTGCCACATTTCTCATTTTGGCGTTGTCTGGACCCAGGCAACAATCCGTCACCCAAGTCGATCGCTCCACGCTCTTTGTCTTTGACAATTCTCTTTCCATGCGCGCAACCGACATGGAGGGACGTTCCAGGTCGGATCGCGCCAAGAAGATGTTCAGAGAAGAGTTGACCGAGCGGCTCAAGATGGGGTCTTGCGCCTTAGTTTTTGCGGCGGATCACATTGTTTCTGCGGTTCCTTTCAGTTCTGAGATTGTTCGGTTTGACGATATTCTCAAGGAGGATTTGCAACCACGAGGGCTACTCGATTCTGAGGAGGTCGTCGACTACGCCCGTGAAGTGAAGGCTGTTACGCCAGACGTTGATCTAGTCTTTGTCAGTGATCGTTGTCTGCCAACAGAACAGCAAGAGCGTATGAGCCAAATGGGTTTCGGCTTTCTGCAAATCCCGGCACCAGGAAGCAACATTGGTTTTACTTCGTTCGAGATCAATAACAGTGCGTCGGGAAGGACCATTGATGTGGATCTCTCTGCATTTGGTGCGGAGCGCCTCAAGGGCAAGGTGCTACTTGCGAGTGGTGCAGAGGTACTTGCCGAGAAGAGTGTCCTATTGGCACCAGGAACGCGTACATCATTGTCGTTCGAGATGGGCTCGTCGGCAAGAAAGTGGCTTTCTCTCAAGTTGCAGACCGAACGTGACTGCTTCGCTCCAGACGATGTCATCGACTTTTGGTTGACGCCACCTAAGAGGCTTAAGGTCTTGGTGGTCGCTGAGAAAATAGATCGTTTCTTGAAGAGTGCGTTGTCGGCGCTTGATTCGGTGTTTGACTTGAGTGCTGCTTCTCAAGCGAATCCGTCGGAATGGCGGGGCGCTACCGGCTATGATCTGACGATCCTCGTGGGTTTGCGCGAGCGCCGTCCCCTACCGCCGGGTCGATATCTTCTTTTTGATTCTTGGGCGCCCAATTTGCCATTCAAGGAAGGTATCAAGGTCAGGGAAATCCAAGTCGTTCGTCAGTCCAGCCGCGGATCGCTCCTACGGGGTATCGATCTGCGAGATCTCCAAGTCAAGACCGCATCGCGATTGAGTTCTACTAGGGGTGTGGATGTCCTGCTGGAAGGTACCCATGGTCCCCTCATTTCTCGGGGCCAAAAAGGAGGCGTCGAATTCTTGCACCTTTCGTTTTCCTTGAGTCCCGAGAACAGTTCATTGGTCCTGCTGCCAGCCTTCCCCTTGTTGATCAAAGATGCCGCTCGCTATTTGATGCCAAAGCAAGTGCGAATTCTACCCCCAGCTCTCCTTGTCGGCGCTCGTTTCTCAAGACCGGCCCTGGTTGCCGGGGACGAGCCCATCGTTGTTGAATTCTTGGATCGGCAGGATCCTCAAGGCAATCTGTTGTCCATGGCGATCGAGTCTTGGGATGGGGCCAATCGGCTTCCGGATTTTTGGGGCCGCGCTCGATTTTATCTGGGTTCGAAGACAGAGATGTGCGGCCTTCAGGTTTGCGATTCCACTTTTTCGAACGTGTTTCCTCTGGGGGATCTTCCCCATGATGTCCCCGTTCGGCCGCGGCTGGAGCGTTCCGGCTACACGGATCGTTCCGCTTTGTTCTATCTTGTCGCCCTCGTTTTTCTACTCTTGGAGTGGCTCTGCTATACCCGGGATTGGACCCGATAGTTCGACCCCATTCTGATTCAAAACTCGAAACTATTGCCTCATGGCGGGCAAATCTGTGCTTCAGAGGCGATTTTCTCGGTTTTCTGCCTCATGGAAGGGAGGCGCGCTTGGCGGTTTTGCGTGCCAATCTGTCTGGGATCTTGCCGAGAATTGAATCTGGCATTTGAGGCGTCCCTCAGTTTCGTTAGAGTCTGGGCAAGTTAATCCAAGAAAAGAGCGGCCGTGCGTCGGTTTTTTTTTTTGGAGAGAACCATGATCCCCTTCCTCGAAGGAATCACCTTCGACGACGTCTTGTTGATCCCGTCCTACTCCGAAATTCTGCCATCTGAGATCGACACGCGAAGTCGCGTATCCCGAAACATACAAGTCAAGATTCCCATTCTCTCGGCGGCGATGGATACCGTCACAGAGTCGGCCATGGCGATTGCCCTCGCGCGCCAGGGTGGGCTGGGAATCATTCACAAGAACTTGAGTTTGGACGATCATGTTCGGGAGGTGGACTGCGTCAAGCGTTCCGCCAATGGCATAATTCAGGACCCTGTCACGCTCGGACCGGAAGTTACGGTGGGTGAGGCGCGAGAGTTGATGGCAGAGCACCATGTCTCAGGTGTTCCGATCATCGACGCTGGACGTGTCGTCGGAATTCTCACCAAACGTGACATGCGTTTTCAGTTGGATGACCACGCACTTGTTGCATCCATCATGACAAAAGAATTGGTGACGGCACCCCCGGGAACAAGCTTAGACGAGGCCAAGAGAATCTTGCACGAGGCCAAGGTCGAGAAGTTGATCTTGGTGGACAAAAGCGGTGCGCTTGCGGGCATGATCACTATTCGCGATATCGACATGACCGAGCGTTTCCCCAATGCCTGCAAAGACAAGAGTGGACGTCTCAAAGTAGGAGCCGCCATTGGCGTCAATGACATCGACAGAGGGGTTGCACTTGCTGACGCTGGTGTTGACCTGCTCGTCGTTGATACTGCTCATGGGCACTCCAAGAACGTTGTCAATGCCCTGCGAGAGCTCAAGAAGAAAGTCGCCGTCGACGTCGTAGCGGGAAACATCGCTACTGAGGACGCAGCCCGCGCACTCATTGAAGCAGGAGCTGACGGTATCAAGGTTGGCATCGGACCAGGGTCCATTTGCACAACGAGAGTGGTTGCTGGTGTTGGTGTGCCGCAAATTACCGCAATTTTGGAAACACGACGTGCAGCCGAAAAAGCTGGTGTTCCCCTCATCGCGGACGGTGGCATCAAGTACAGCGGTGACATTACTAAGGCTCTGGCCGCGGGGGCTCAGACGGTGATGATGGGGAGCATGCTGGCGGGCCTGGATGAAAGTCCGGGAGAACGCATCATGTACAAAGGCCGATTCTACAAAGAAATTCGCGGTATGGGGTCGATTGGCGCGATGGTCATGGGAAGCAAGGATCGCTACGGCCAGGCTGATGTCAAAGCTACCGACAAATTGGTTCCCGAAGGCATCGAAGGTCGCGTGCCTTATAAGGGGCAGCTCGCGGGATACATTTATCAGCTCGTGGGCGGCCTCCGAGCTGGCATGGGATATGTCGGGGCGGCAACGGTGCCGGAACTCAAGGAAAACGCAAGGTTTGTCAAGATCTCTGCGGCAGGCTTAAGAGAAAGCCATCCACACGACGTATCGATTACCAAGGAAGCTCCCAATTACGGACTGGAGTCTTAGCCCACATCATGCAGACAGTGCACGAGAAAGTCATCATCGTTGACTATGGATCGCAATACACTCAGCTCATCGCGCGTCGCGTTCGTGAGCACCAAGTCTTCTGCACCATTACTACTCCTGAAGTGGCTAAGGAAGATCTTCACGCCCCAGGTGTCAAGGCCATAGTTCTCTCTGGCGGCCCTTCTTCGGTCTATGGCGACGACGCGCCAAGACTTCCTGATGGTCTGATGACGGCGGGTGTTCCCATCCTTGGTATCTGCTACGGCATGCAGCTTCTGAGCCAACATTTCGGTGGCCGAGTGGAAGCCAGCAAGGAAAGAGAGTTTGGGCGGCGCCAAGTTGAAGTGGTAAGTGACGCATGCCTCTTCAAGGGGACACCAAGTACCCAAGACGTCTGGATGAGCCATGGGGATCAGGTCCAAGAATTGGATCTTGCATTCACGGTCCTGGCAAAAACAGACACCTGCCCCTGGGCAGGTGTACGTCACAAAGAGCTGCCCATCTATGCCATTCAGTTTCACCCAGAAGTCCATCACAGCGATCATGGCAAGAAGATCATCGCCAACTTTCTCTTTGATATTGCCGGATGCAAGGGCGATTGGCGTATGTCGGCGTTCATCGACGAGCAAACGGACAAAATCAAGGCGCAGGTAGGGAGTCGCCATGTCATTTGTGGACTTTCTGGCGGTGTAGATTCAAGCGTTGCAGCGGTCCTTGTGCATCGGGCAATTGGCGACCAGCTCTCTTGCATTTTTGTCGACAATGGGGTGATGCGAAAGAACGAAGGCGATGAAGTGGAGGCGGCCTTCAAAGAGCACTTCCACATGGATTTTCATCGCGTGGATGCCACGGATAGATTCCTTTCACAACTTTCAGGTGTCGAAGATCCAGAAAAGAAGCGGCGTATTATTGGCCACCTTTTTATCGAGGTCTTTGAGGAGAAAGCCAAGGAATTCAATGACGTCGGTTTCCTTGTCCAAGGAACGCTCTACCCCGATGTTGTTGAATCGGTGTCGGTGAAAGGTGGACCCAGCCAGACGATCAAGAGCCACCATAATGTTGGCGGTTTGCCAGAGAAACTGGGTTTCGAATTGATTGAACCACTTCGCGACCTGTTCAAAGACGAAGTGCGTGCCGTTGGTCGCGAGCTGGGTATTCCCGAGGTTCTGATTGGTCGGCACCCTTTCCCTGGACCAGGCCTGGCGGTTCGGGTGTTGGGTGACGTGACTCCCGAGTCTGTCGCCTTACTTCAAGACGCTGACGTCATCCTTCAAGATGAAATGCACAGAAACGGCATTTACGATGACATTTGGCAGGCTTTTTGTGTCCTCTTGCCAATCCACTCTGTGGGGGTGATGGGCGATGAGAGAACATACGAAAAGGTCTGCGCGGTCCGCTGTGTCAATTCAACTGATGGCATGACCGCCGACTGGTATCCCATGCCCTATGAGATCATGGCGAAAATTTCGAATCGCATTATCAATGAAGTGCGAGGTATCAATCGCGTGGTCTATGACATATCAAGCAAGCCGCCAGCGACGATCGAATGGGAATAGGCGTAGGGCCGTCATCACTCGACTGATTGCTGAACAAAACTAGGACCCAATAAGTTGCGGAGTCGACCGGATTCCCAACGGCAAAAACCCAAGGGCTGACCACGGTAACGCAAGAGAATCCTGCATCCGGTTTTGAGTTCTTCATTGGTGTCAGGTTCACTACCATAGAGAAAATGCCTGGCCTGGTCGCGGTCAACCTCAACACAGTTTCGAGTGAATGCCTGGCCATAGACCAAGGCGAATTCTTGGTTAATGGCCAAGGCGCCATCTTGTTGAGTCGCCGCTTTGACGCCGCGGCGATTTAGTGGCAGCATACATTCAATTTCAGCAGCGCCCCGTGGCTGGAAAAGCCACATGCCGTTATGCTGCAAGAATCGGCCATCAAGATCTCTTGTCTCGAAGCCGTACTCATCTCTGAGAAAAGAACTTACCGGATCATCTTCGATCCGTGTATTTGGCTCATTCACTGTCGCGAGGGCCGCGCCTGGGGAGCCTTTTCGCCGGAGTGCGGCCACGAAGAACCCACCAGTATCGTAGTGGTGGGGAGCCACCCAAAGGAAGCCCTCGGACGTGACGCTGCGCGCAAGTTCTGGCATTACCTCACCAAGATCTAGGGGAGCGATTTGTGCGCTGTTTTTTGCCATGAGCGATGCAATGACGCCTTGATTCTCTTCTGGTGACAAGGCGCAGGTTGAATAAACCAAAACACCACCCGGTGCCGTTGCTTGAAACCCTGATTGCAGGAGTTCGGTCTGTGTGCGAGTGATCTTCTTGAATCGTTTCCGATGCCAGCCCCGCAGTGCTTGTTTGTCCTTGCGTATGGTGCCTTCTCCCGAGCAAGGGGCATCCACGAGGACGGCATCAAAATGTCTGGTGACAACAGGGCCGATGTTGCGACCGTCAAGATTGGTGCAGATGACGTTGCCGAGGCCCATACGTAGAAGATTCGCCACAAGTATCTTGATGCGGCCTCTTGAAGGTTCATTTGCGACGATGAGCGCTGCGTCGCTCAAGCTGGATGCCAATTGTGTTGTTTTTGAGCCCGGAGCGGCGCACAAATCAAGGACTGTTTTGGCTTCAGGGGCGAGTCGGCGCAGAACTTCAACGGGAATCATTGATGCCATCTCTTGAAGATAGAAATAGCCCATCCGGTGTTCCAAGAGGCGACCTGGATCTCGGCTGGGGAGGAGCGTATAGCCCCCCTGAGCAAAGGCGGATGGTTGAATCAGAAGACCGATTTCTTGCGCCATTTTTTGCCACTCTTGTTGCGTTTGTTTTTTGAAATTGGCGCGCAGAGTTCTTGGTAGTGGACTTGAAGCGGCCTCTCGGAAGGCGGACTGGGCTGATTCGTCGCCAATGAGATGAGCGATGTGGTCAATAAATCTGTTGGGGATTGTCGGTGGCATCAGCGGTGATGTGTTGTCGTCAGAAGTTTGTCTATCGCCCAGGAATCGCAAAAGTCGGCAGGCTTTGATGGCCCTTGCCATCCAGCGCTTGTACGGCAAAAAGCCAGTCATCCTTTGACTCGGGAAGATCACATGCTGAGACCCCTTGGAAGTCTTTGTGCATAGTCCAGGTCGCTTCGTGAGTTCGCCGCATGAGTACGCGGTAATCCGTCACTCCGGGAACTGGCTTCCAGCTCAGATGGGTCGTATTCGTGAGTCGGCTTGAAATGTAAGCTGCAGATGGCGGACGTGGGGCGCGGGCCAGGGACAGAATAGCTGCGGCATTGATCTGCGCGACTCGTGCGACGTAGTTGAAGTCGACGTTTTCAGGGAAGTCGCCGTAGCGTATACCGCCTTCTACACGAGGATCCTGATGTTGGCGCGTATAGTTTTCCTTTGGTTCCGTCATGCGCAGGGCGGCATATCCCAGTCGGGTGAATGGCTTGTGATCTCCGCCGCGAAGAAAACGATCCAAACGGAAAATCAGGCGCGTCTTCATTTTGGGGACGTAGATCCGTGCTGCGTCGGCGAGGTAGCGTGCCCACTGTCTTGAGGGACTATCGCTTTCGCTTGGGACTCGGGA
>JAJRYU010000587.1 GCA_024275615.1 Planctomycetota bacterium | reverse complement strand
CCGACGCGCTCATTCAGATATTCCCAAGAATCGAACGCCGAGTTCCACGTCTGGCCAACGGCGAGGTCGACCCCAACGCACTCACCGTTGAGGCTATGTCAAGATTTCACGGTGTCCTGGGTCATTGGCATGTGACCAAGCGCAAGAAAGATCCAGGCCCGGCCTTCAACTGGGACCGCGTAGTCAACGAGCGAAAATGACACCCATGGACTTGGTCTTGCACTCAGATCTGTGGTCGTTTTCCAAAGTTTCTTGAAATCTTGAACCAAATCAAGAACGACGAGGGCATAAATGGAGCAGACCAAGTCTATTTGAAATAACAACCAACGAAGCTAGTTCATGCCAGCTGACTATGACCACGAAGAACTGTTGAAGATCGACGCTGAATTGGAAGAACTATCCAAGCGTCTGATTAGGTGTCCCGAGTGGGCGGCCGATGCAAAACAGGATGCGTGGTTGGCAGCAACCCAAAAGACCAGTCAACAAGACTCGTCTTTGAAACACTGGCTTTCTCGCGCCGTGTTGTTCCGCGGCCTGCGTCGACGTCGTGATGAAGCCCGGCAGAAAGACCTGGCATCAAAGGCCATCTTCCCCAGAAATGCCACGGAAACCCCATCGGACATATTGGAACGAGGCGAGGTCCGCCTTCGCCTCATCAAAGCAGTTTCGGCCCTAGATTCACCTTACCGGCAGACGATTTCCTTGATTTTTTTTGAAAGCCTCTCCGCGGCAGAAGTCGGGCGAGTCATGAATGTTCCTGCCGAGACGGTCAGAACCAGGACACGTCGGGGTCTCGAGAAACTCAGAATACGTCTCGACACAGAATTTGGCGATCGCCGGACTTGGGCTTGGGTACTCATGCCCGCTGGGTTGGGATTTGTCCCGTCACCAACCGCATCATCAGCACTAAGCTCAAAACTACTGAACGGAGTTGTTGTCATGTCAGGGAAAAGCAAAGTTGCCATTGTCACAGGAATCATTGTCATGATGACTGCCGTGGTCTTGCAGTTTGTCGGAGACGACGTCGCTCCCGATTTGGGTGTTGTCACGGCTCCGGAAGAATCGAGTTCGGAGAGTGCTCCCCGCCGCTCCTTGGAGCGGCCGGGAGCAGAAATCCCGGAGACAGTGGACACGACCTCGACTGCTGTAGAGCCCCTCAATTTACCGGAAAAGAAGGAAACAACAGAATTTGGCGAACCATGTGGTCGTCTTGAACTTCGCGTTGTCTATGGAGACAGTGACGACCTCGCCGTCGACATTCCAATCACCATCTTGCCATTCGGTGTCAAGAACCCCTTCTTCCGCGAAACAAGCTATCGCACCGACAAGCTGGGAAAACTCGTCATAGCAAGATGCCCCACCGGTGGAGGACTAGCGAGAAGTGTCATTGGCGGCTACAAGCGAATCCGCGTCAAGGAAGGAGAAACCACTCGGGAGACGTTGGTCATCCCCGACGGAGTCAGCATGACAGGCGTGGTCCTCACACCCGAGGGCTCGTTTGTCCCTGGCGCAGAAATTTTCTGCGGTGACTTCGGATCCACAAGTGGCGGGGAAGTCCTCACGCATACGGATATGAACGGTCAATTCAAGATCAGGAATCTCGGATTCGACACGATGGGCGTTGTCAGCGCCCGCACCCCAGGGCGACAACCATCTCCCCATGTCATGATCTTCCCATCAAAGGGTAGCACTATGGAGGTGAAGCTCGTTCTTGGGCCCCCTGCCGGAAAGGTGATCCTCGAGATCGTCGACATAAACGGTGTCGCCCAGCCACGGGCTCGTTGCCTAGCCGGGGAACGCAATCATCGCCAATTCAAATTGGCAGATGGCCACAGCGCCGTCGCTTTCGATCGAACCGAGGAGATCGCCGATGACACCGGCAAGCTAATATTGGCAAGTGTGGCTCCCGGTGTCTTGCCTTTGGTCATCCGAGCCAAAGGACTCGCGCCATTTCGGGATAGTGTCAAAGTTGTTGCTGGAGAAACAACGCGCCGCCGAATCATCCTTCATAACGGCGGCATTGTCGAAGGAAGAGTCACGGGCTCAGACACCTTGCCCATCGCCAACGCAGCGGTGACACTTGGAGTCTACGGATCCCTTGATGGTTACTATATGCGAACCGATGAGTCCGGCCGTTTCCGTTTCGATAATGTTGCTCCCGGCAAACAGACGATTCACGTCGAAAAAGACAAACTCGGTGAGGATTCCGACACGATCACGGCGTCCTTAGACGAGACCGTCGTTTGCAACCTTCGGATCAAAACCAACACAGGCGTCGTAAAAGGACAGATTTTGGACGACAGCAACAACCCCGCAACTGGACTCCGCGTTTCTGTCAATGCCACAACAATGGTCGGCAAAATGATGGGCTTCGTTGGCGCAAACGCTCTTTCAGATGTGGACGGCCATTTTGAAATCAAGGGGTTAGATGAATCGATCAACCATTTTACGCTCACGGTCAAGAACAAGGGCAGCTTCATCGCCATGTACACTGAAGATGGAGTTGCACCAGGGACAAAATTCCACCGTATTGTCATCGCCAGAGCGAATATCGGTCTGGGTACTATTGTCGGCAGAATCGTGGGGCCTAACGGCGAGGCCATAAGCAGTTCTAACGTAACAGCCATCAGACGTTCGGAACCAAGCGGGCAAAGTTCCGGCACCGAAACCAGCGATGGGGAGGGACGATTCAAGTTTGAGAATCTCCCTCCGGGTCGCTACCAGTTTTCCATGAGATCTCCGAGTTTCGGAAATCAACGCAGTGAGGTATTCACGGTTACGGATGGCCAAACCCTCGATGTCGGCGATCTCCCTTTCATGGAAGGCGGCCGCTTCCGAGTCTTTGCGCCGGGAATAGAGACAGGGTCAAAACTAAGCGTTTGGGCAAAGAATCTTGATACAAACCTATCGACATCAATCAGTATCGATGGGGAATCGACACTATCCCAGCCCTTGGCACCCGGTGGTTACCAACTGACTCTCAAAGGAAAAGACGTCGCCGCGCGCTCTCACCGTGTTGATCTGTCGAGCGGCAAGATCGAGGACATTCGTTTCGACGTCTTACCAGGCAGACGATTGCGCTTCCTTTTCGCCAGTGAAGACACAGACAAGCAAATCCAGTCCTATTCGTTTCGGCTCTATGATGCCGCAGGGGCCGTGGTCACAAGTGGCGTCCGTGCCCGCTACCGAACACAGCCTCTTGCCATCGCCCTCATGGTGGCTGGCGGCCGCCACCTACTCAAGGTCAAGAGCGGCTCAGGATTGAGCTGCACAATCAACTTGAACTCCCAATCCCCGGAAGAACAAACGATAGAACTCAAGTAACTCACCAACTCGTTCAAGGTTCGACGTGTAGAATCGCCAAGAGGCCACCGGTTTTCCCGGTGGCCTCTTCTTTGGATGCTAAACGAATCAGGCGATCTCGTGGGTAGCTTAACCCAAGAGTTCCTTGACAATCTCAGCTTCGCTTTTGAGTTCGGCGATCGTTGCGGCCAACTTGGCTTTGGCGAAATCGTCCAATTCCAAACCTTGAACAATACTGTAGCCGCCTTTGCCATCACAAGAACATGGGAAACCGATGATCATACCTTCCGGTGTGTCATAGGAGCCATCCGAAGGCACAGCCATGGAAACCCACTCACCGTCCTTGGTACCGAATTCCCAATCGTGCATGTGGCCGATGGCTGCGTTAGCTGCAGAAGCTGCGGAACTCAGTCCTCGAGCTTTGATGATGGCAGCGCCACGTTGCTGGACGGTGCTGATAAAATCACCTTCCAACCATGCTTGATCTTCAATCACCTCAGCTGCGGGCGTACCGCCAATCTTGGCATTTTGGAAGTCCGGATACTGGGTGGCACTGTGGTTGCCGAAAATCGTGACGTTCGTAACGCAAGATGATTGTTTGCCGGCTTTGCTTGCCAATTGCGCCATGGCACGATTGTGATCCAAGCGAGTCATGGCGGTGAATCGCTCGTTGGGTATGTCAGGAGCGTTCGACATGGCGATCAGAGCATTGGTATTGCAAGGATTGCCGACGACAATCACGCGGACATCTTTGGCAGCGTTGTCGTTAAGAGCTTTGCCTTGGCCCGTGAAAATCGGCCCGTTATCAAGGATAAGGTCTTTTCGTTCCATACCTTTGCCACGAGGTTTCGAGCCAACCAAGAAAGCGCGATTCACATCCTTAAACGCAACATTGGCATCATCGGAAGTCTCAATTCCAACCAAGAGAGGGAAAGCGCAATCATCCAGCTCCATGACCACGCCATCGAGGGCGCCCATGGCTGGAGTGATCTCGAGCAAACTCAAGATAATGGGTTGGTCGGCGCCGAAAACTGCGCCGGAGGCGATACGAAACAAAAGGCTGTAGCCAATTTGACCGGCAGCGCCGGTAATCGCGACTCGAAGAGGTGCTTTCATGATTTTTCTCCACAAAGAAATTGATTGACTAAGAGTCTTGGTCGTCTGCTTGTTCGATGCGCACAAGGTGAGCCAGAATTTGGTTCATTTCTACTTGGTGGCCTTCTTCGCAATTGAGTGCGTCTACGGTGGCTGCGAATGGGGCAACTAACTTGTGCTCCATTTTCATGGCTTCAACGACGACAATACCGTCGCCCTCAGCCACGTTCTGCCCCAATTCCACAAGAACGGATACGACGCGACCATTCATGGGCGCAACAATGTCAGCCGAGGTGGCATCATTCGTATCTTCGACACCCGCTTCCGGATGGAATCTCCGGCCGGCGTAGGGCTCGCCATGAGATGAAACCCAAACGTCTTCGCCGTTTCTGAAGACAAAGAGGCGGTCAGTTCTTGATTCGTGATCGATGATAAGTTCACCGTTCCTTTCTCGAATCTTGAATTGCCGGTCCCGGCCCTTTTCATCTCTTAGAGTCAGTTCACCGTTCTCGAAGCTAGCGCGAATAGCGAATTCTTGACTGCCGATTTTCAAATGAATCGTCTTCATGATTCACTCTCCCTCCAAAAGGCGCCAATGCCCGGCGTTTAGAAATGGGCTAAAGACATCGCCATCGCTTTCGGCTCCGGTCACATCGCTCGGCCTCGCACCGCGCCCCTTGGCAAGAAAAGCCCAAGCCATGGCAGCTAAGACCTCCTCCGGTATAGTCTCCGAGGTGAGCAGAGCTTTGGTCTTGTCATCTTTCTCATCCAACGTAGCTGTGTGAAACGCGGCTTTCTTGAACCAAGATGTGGAACAGAGCCTCTTCAAGAAACCAACATTCGTTTTGATTCCCAAGAATGCTGTTTCTGCCAAAGCCGTCACAATTTTTTGTCGGGCAGCCTCTCTTGTTGCCCCCCAGGCCGTGAGTTTGGCGATCATGGGATCATATTCCGCTGACACGTCGCCAGATCCGTCAAGTGCGCAATCAAAACGTAAATCTGGCATGAATGGCACCTTCAGATCGTAGACAAAACCTGGGGTCGGCAAATAGTTGGCATCTGGATCTTCGGCGTAGATTCGCACTTCAAGAGCGTGCCCCCGGGGACTTGCCTCTCTCAGGCTCTCTGGCAATGGCTGCCCCTCCGCTACGGCGATCTGTGCCGCAACCAAGTCCACGCCATAGACGAGTTCAGTCACTGGATGTTCCACTTGTAACCGGGTATTCATCTCCAAAAAATAGAAAGCGTCATCCGGTCCCAAGAGGAACTCAACTGTACCCGCGCCTTCATAACCCACCTGCTTGACCAAACTCAGGGATGCTTCTTCCATTCGCCCGCGAACTTCTTGCGAAAGAACAGGCGAGGGACATTCTTCGACGACTTTTTGGTGGCGTCTTTGCAGACTGCATTCTCGTTCCCCGAGAGCCACTGCGCCACCATGGCGATCGGCAAAGACCTGTATTTCAACGTGACGTGCGGGATGGACAAAACGCTCAACAATCAGCCGATCATCACCAAAAGCGGCCTTGGCAACTCGGCGAGCAGCAACAGCCGCCGCCGCGACATCGTCACCTTCGCGGACAATGACCATGCCCTTGCCGCCGCCGCCCGCAGATGGTTTAAGGAGCAAGGGACGTCCTACTTCAACCGCCGCCGCTTCCAAATCTTCAGCACTTACATCGTTTTTTCCGGGGACAACTGGAACTCCGGCGGCCATGGCCAAGTCTCTGGCTCTGGCTTTGTCTCCCATGGCCAAAATTGACTCGGCACGAGGCCCAACAAAGACAATACCTTCGTCTTGGCAACGGGCCGCGAAATCAGCGTTTTCTGCCAGGAAACCGTATCCCGGATGAATGGCACAACACTGAGTTTCTTTGGCGGCCAAGAGGACTTTGTCCATGTCCAAGTAACTTGAAATGGCCGGTGCGGGACCGATGTTGACGACCTTGTCTGCCAAACGCACGTGTTGGGCCTCCGTGTCGGCGTCGGATGCCAGAGCCACGACTTCAATCCCCAACTGTCTGAGAGTACGAATGATGCGCACAGCAATTTCACCGCGGTTGGCGATGAGGACACGCTTGAAACGAACGGGCTCGGCGCTCATTTATTTCCCTCCACCCAACGAGCTGGCCTCTTGCTCAGAAAAGCGTCCATACCTTCTTGCCCTTCTTTGCTCGCTCTCAGCTTAGCGATCCAAGGAGAAGTCAGATCAATAGCTGTATCCACAGTTTTTTTGGCAACAACTTCAATGAGCCTTTTTGATTCTCTCGTCGCCTTGGGGCCGCTCTTAAGAAGCGCCTGGACCAGAGCATCCACTTCGATCTCAAGCTCATCGAGGGGCATCGACTTCTGTGCCAGTCCAATTCGAGCGGCTTCGGCGCCATCAAAAATTTCGCCACTCAGAAAGTACCTGCGGGCATGAGTCTGACTCACTTTGCGAAGAACAAAGGGAGAAATGACCGCTGGGATTATGCCAAGTCTAACTTCGGTAAAACCAAGTTTGGCTTCACTGGCAACGAGAGCGATGTCAACCGCTCCGACGAGGCCAGCGCCGCCTCCAAGGGCATGCCCATGGATCACACCGATAACAGGCACAGGACTGTCGGCGATTGCCTTGAACATTTTAGCCATGAGTCTCGCTCCAGCCTCGTTTTCGGCCATCGTCAACCCGGCTGACGCTTTCATCCAATTGAGATCGGCGCCAGCACAAAAGCACTTGCCCTCGCCTCGCAGCAGAATCAGTCGTAATTCAGGATCGGAAGATAGGTCATTGAAAGCCTGCTCGAGCTCGGCGATTAGAGTGGCATTGAAGGCATTGCGCACATCTGGCCGTGCCAAGGTCACCGTGGCAAAGCCCTGGTCAGATCGCGCCAACTTGATGGTCTCGTAAGAAGTCATCGTCTACATCCGAAATACGGAAAATTTGGTGTCTTCGACCGGAGCATTGAGGGCGGCCGACAAAGACAATCCAAGAACAGTCCGAGTATCCGCTGGATCAATCACTCCGTCGTCCCAGATTCTTGCGGAGCTATAATAGGGATGCCCTTCGGTCTCGTACTTGTTGAGAATCGGTTCACGCATGGCTGCGTCATCGGCTTCCGTGAATTCCTTGCCCTGACGTTCCAACTGATCTTTCTTGACTGTCGTCAAGACGCCAGCTGCTTGCTCTCCTCCCATCACAGAGATACGCGCATTCGGCCACATGTAGAGCATGCGTGGGTCATAGGCCCGGCCACACATGCCGTAGTTGCCAGCGCCATAAGAGCCACCAATGATGACCGTGAACTTCGGGACATTGACAGAAGAAACCGCCTGCACCATTTTGGCGCCATCCTTGGCGATGCCACCATTCTCGTAGCGTCTGCCAATCATGAAACCGGTGATGTTTTGCAAGAAGACCAAGGGGATCTTCCTTTGGCCACAAAGCTGGACGAAGTGAGCAGCTTTTTGTGCTGACTCGGAAAAGAGAATGCCGTTGTTAGCGACAATCCCCACCGGATAGCCCAATATGTGCGCAAAACCCGTCACCAAGGTTGTACCGTAGTTTTCTTTGAATTCGTGAAAACGACTGCCATCAACAAGGCGAGCGATGACCTCACGGACGTCATAGGGTTTCTTGTTCTCGGGATCGACGATGCCGTAGATCTCTTCCGCTGGGTAAAGCGGATCTTCCGGCACTTGAAGAGCAAGATTGACTTTCTTCTTGATGTTCAGATTTTCAACGATGCTCCGCACCAATTGAAGAGCGTGGTCATCATTTTCCGCCAGATGATCCGTGACTCCAGATGTTCGACAGTGGACATCAGCACCGCCTAAATCTTCAGCCGTAACAATCTCACCGGTTGCGGCTTTCACCAAGGGTGGGCCGCCCAAGAAAATTGTACCTGTGCCTTTGACAATGATGCTCTCATCCGACATTGCCGGAACATAAGCCCCTCCTGCAGTACAGGACCCCATCACCGCGGCAACCTGAGGGATGCCTTGAGCCGACATCCTCGCTTGATTGAAGAAAATCCGCCCGAAATGCTCACGATCCGGGAAGACGTCGGCCTGGAGGGGCAAAAATGCCCCGCCCGAATCCACTAAATAAATACAAGGTAGATTATTCTCTAAAGCAATATTTTGCGCCCGAACATGCTTTTTGACCGTGAGCGGAAGATAGGTTCCCCCTTTCACCGTGGCATCGTTGGCGATTATCATGCACTCGAGACCCGCCACGCGCCCAATTCCAGTCACGACGCCTGCCGCAGGAACCGGCGGCTCGTAGACACCCTGGGCGGCCAAGGTGGAAAATTCCAAGAAAGGGGTATCTGGATCAAGAAGATGCTCGATGCGCGTCCGGACAAAGAGCTTGCCACGAGACTCATGAAGCTCTCTCGCCCGTTCCGAACCGCCCTGGCGTACTTGAGCAACAACCTGTCTCAAATCGGACACCAAAGAGCGCATGGTATCGGCCTGGGACCGAAATTCGGCGGAATCGGTCCGAATCTGTGATTTGATGACTTTGCCCATCCCGTGGTCGCCCCCGATTCTTTGAAAACGATCAACCCCAGGGCCCACAATGGCCGATTCATGGGTAGAAGGACCCATCGGTAGCCAGAAACTGCCGCCGATTGCCATCGGATTCTACCGATCCTGCCTTCCCGGCTTCAATGACGCCGGGCCTAAGGTTGAACATCTGTAGAAATGTCATAGATTTGTGTTCGTGCGGTACTAGTCACAAGGTCGCCAAGCCCGTTTGAGAGACCGGCTTTGAAAAAACGCCTCTTTGACTTATTCGCTCTTTGAGAATGGGAACGACTTCCGTCTGCTAAGGACGAGCTATCACCCCGCCCGCGGCAAGAAAGCCGCCGCCCGGGTCAAAGCACAGAAGAGAACATGGCACGGTGAAGGCCCCGCCATCCCTTTCATCCTCAATCAGCGCCGCTTTATGGCTCCTGAGGTCACAAATGATCCGGAGCGCAACAATACGCGATGGCAAACCATCGCAGACCAATAGCAAATACAAGCAGCCATGCTGCCAAGGAAAAAACAACAACAATGGAATTCAAGGAATTCGGGCTCAGTGAGCCGGTCATGGAGAGTCTCCATAGACTGGGTTTCACCACACCCACCCCCATCCAGGAAAAGGCAATCCCGCCCCTTTTGCAGGGACGTGATCTCATGG
>JAJRYU010000586.1 GCA_024275615.1 Planctomycetota bacterium | reverse complement strand
TCTCCATCTCTTTCGAGCAGTTCGCGCCTGAGCCCTCTGACTTCGGCTTCCAAACGTGCCCTTTGACTCACCTCGTCTTGATGTTTGGACTCATGATTTTCGATGCTGCGCAGGAGAGCCGCTCGTTCTTCCTCGCCTGCGCGTAATCCGGTGTGGGCGGAAGAGAGTTCTTCGTGAGTTTTTGCCAACGCGGCATCGAGCTCGGCTCTCTTGCTATTCAGGTTCTCGAGTTGAATCTCAAGATCACGATTCATCGCTTGCAGTTCGTCTGTGGAGCGCCGATAGTCCTCAAGTTGTCGATTCTGCTCGATAACAACTTCGTCATGCTCCTCGACACGATAGGAGAAGAAAACCTCCTTCTCGACGATTTGATTGCGGAGCTTCTCTAATTCACGATCCCTCTCCTCTAGAGCCTTCGTGAGGGCGCCCAAATTGGTGTTGAAGTCATCGAGTATTTCATCTCTCTTGCCAATAATCTTGTCGCGTTGAGCAAGCTCCTTGCCAAGAGCGAGAGCTTGTTCACTCTTACCATCAGCGCGACCCCGTAGCGAATAAAGACGCTCATCTCTAGACCGCAAGATACTCTGCATCAAAGATGCGCGCCTCACTCCAGATCCGAAACGCGATTCTTCTGGTTGACGAAATTCGTCTACTGCCCGATCGTAAATGTCAAGTAGTCGAGCGACATGCTCACCCAAGTCTGGAAGGGCGGGGATGGCGAAGCCCAGGGCATCGAGGCGTGCAGGTTCGTCGAGCAAGACTTGGAGATGGGAAGCCAAGTCAGATGCGTCTTCGGGGCGGAAGGTCGCATCGCTCAGGCCGACTCTCTCAGCTGGTGCCCCGCGATCGGGAACAAGAACAGGAATCCCGCGCTCGAAAGATTCGTCGACGGTGAATGAATAGCTTTCAAGGGCGATGGATGGAAAGACGGCAAGATCATAGTGATCTGGAATTTGGTGGGCCGAAAATGATCCCCGAAAAGTGACGTCAAGATCTTCCGCCAACTGGTAGAGCTGATCGATGTACTCCTGGGAGGCACTGTCCACTCCACCCCAGATATCCAGATGAAAAGACTGGGGTTCTCTTGTTCTGTGCAGAGCTTCCAGGAGGAGATGGACACCTTTCATAGGCTGCAGGGCGCCCCAATAAGCCAGCGACAAGATATCGCCTTCCCTGGGGTTTTTCGGCGCTGGTGTGCACGGCGGATAGAGACGAGGATGAGGAATCACTTCGATTTCCTTAGATGCTGATGGTTGGTGCCATTCCACGACATCTTTGAGCGCTTGCGAAGGAGAGATGACAACTGTGGCCAAGTCCAGCTCTCTGGCCATTTCAAGGCGATAGGATTCGACCCGACCTTCGATTTCCTCATCGTCCTGAAACCAAAATCGATCGACGCAATTCCGACAATTTTCGGCGATTGGATCCCTGAGACAAAATGCGCCTTCTCGCACACGAAATGTTCGTGAACATGTAGCTGCCGTATCGTGTAGTGTCAAGACTGTTGGGATACCGAGGCGTGTTGCCACCTCTACCAGGCGATTGCTCAGTCGGCGCCAATGATGAATGTGAATAACGTCAGGCTCAAGATCGACGATAAGTTCCTGAATGAGCTGCTCGACTTCGGGATTGGAACCCTGGTACCACGACTCCAAATAGAGCCCGCACCTTTGGACGCGATAGACCGGAACCGGTCCCGTGCCATCACGGGTGATCTTCGCCTGGTCAGCGGGTTCTTCGCTGCCCGCAACGATAGCAACGGTATTTCCAGAATGCTCCAGCTCACGCAAGAGAGCGTCGACGTACTGCTCCGTACCACCCGTGTGGCGAGGATACCAGCCGTGAACAAAATGCAGAATTCTCATCGTGGATTTCCGAAGCACTCACTCATTACACGGGGGCATTATGACGACTTAGGCCTCTCTTGCCAAACCTCGAACGAGGCCTTCTTTGCAGCTATTTCGGAGTTTCGAGAATCTCCCTGTATCGAGCCAAAAGGGCCGGTACGTGGGCTTCGAGGGTTTTGGCGAGGTGAACACCCCGGCGCATCTCATCGAGGATTCCTCGGTCCAAGTAGACTTCATCAAGAAAGTCGGCGAGAGCCTGCGGATTCTCCGCTGGCAAGGCGCGTCCCCGGCTGCCGATTCTCTGGCAAGGAGCGCCACGATCGGAAACAACCAAGGGAATACCTGCGTGTAGAGCTTCGTCCACCGACAATCCGTAGGTCTCGAAAGCAATGTAGGGAAACACAGCCAAGTGAAACCGGGAAGCGAACCCCAAAATCTCAGAAGTTTCATATGAGCCGTGAAAGACTACGTTCCCACCCCAGGAGGTAATCTCTTGCAAGTAAGCTCTCTCCGGTGTGTCCCCAAAGACGTGCAATTCCATGTCATTGGCATGCTGACTTGCTGCCATAGCTTGACTGATCAGGTGAACACCCTTTCTTGGATCGAGCCCCCCCCATTGAACAAGCTTCAGAGTCTCTCCCCGGGGGCTTTCACAAGGTGGCACAACTAGGGACTCAGGAACACCAATACCTTCAACTTCGACTTTCGAGCACAAAAACGTCGGCAGGCTCACCAAGAAGTCCTTTTGTGCCTGACTGACACAAAGCACAGCATCGGCTTCTGCCAATTCGTTTTGCAGTGCGTTGACCCGTGAACTAGCAACAGTCTCAATTTCAGCCAGAGAATGTCCTGGCAAATCAGCACTCACACACTGGGCACAATCGAGAAATGTAACGTGAGGCGCACAAAAACGAGTCGGGTCTGGCATGCGAAAGAAACGCATGCACGTAGTGTAAAAATCATGCAGAGTCACGATAACCGGGATGTCCGCTGTTTTCAGTTTGCTAATGATCCCCGAGCTCAGAGCTTGCCAATGGTGCAGATGGACAAGATCAGCGCCAAAATCCTCTACCCTCTCGGCAATTTGAGTCTCAATTCGCTCGCTCCCGACATAGGCAGAATAGGCCTCGGTTGCCCCGTCACGGAAAAACCATTGGACTTGAACGCCACTTTCACGCAATCCCGGCTCGAAAGAAATCCCACGTCCCAAATCACTCGACCCAGAAATCACCATGACATCATGCCCCATACCTTGTTGACAGTCTGCGATGTTGGCGACGTAGTCCTGAGTACCACCGTGTTGGAGCGGAGGAAAATAGTGAACGAGGTGGATAATCTTCACAGTCGGATGATCTCTTGTCAGCAAAAAGTCCTGAGTGATGTCGAGCAAACGCCATCTTACGTGATCTCAACTAACTTGCACGCCGCAATCTGCCGATGACAGTCGGCCACAAAAACAAGGAGTCTTTGACTTCGTCCGACACTAAGCTCATAGTCAAAAGTCGAGTGCGTGGAATTGCCATGTTTTGGTGTACCATGGTCTTGATCAAGACCAACCAAACTGATGGCTCAAGAGGTAATTGAAGAGGAAATATCATGTCAAGATTATTGGCTTTGTCAGCTATTGCCTGCCTTTGTAGCTTCGCCTACGGGCAACAAGCTGTGACCGCTACTGTGAACACTCAATACATGGTTGATGCCCCAGCGTCAGTCTCGTTGGGTATGGCCGCCCCCATTCAAGCGACTGCCATCACCGATTCATTGATCACCATGAACATCCAGGCTTTCCCAATTTCGGCTCCCGTGGCCATGGTCATCGACCGCTCGGGCACGTTGGGCACCACCATCGTCATTAATGCTTGGAATATGTTTAACATCCAAATGGACATTCGCGATGTTGGCGGGAACGGTTACGCCGACCAAGTGTTGTTCGATGGTTATAATTCTCCGACGGCGAACACCATGACCAATGCTGCTGGCCAATTTTCGGCTGTCGCATCGATGGCCTCGTGCGTGAAGCAAGCCAACATTCCCACTTGCACTCAGATTCAACTTTACAACAAGTTTGAAATCAGCTCGCAAGCCATCGTGAACGACCCAACAAATCCGCCTTTCAATGTTCGCTCGACTGCGGCAATTCAAGGGACATTCCGCAATGGCTACAAGAAATTCCAGCTCAACGACTCACTTGCGATAGGCGAAGACTTTGGCATCTTTCCTTTCCGCAACGGATTCACATTCAACTTTTATGGCGTCAACTACACCCGGGCATTCGTCTCTTCAAATGGGCACATCTCGTTTGGCGCTGTCGACCAGAGTTTCCCAAACCCGAGTGTCAACAACGTGCTCAGCGGCGTTCCCCGGATCATGAGCTACTACACTGACCTCTCCCCAGAAATCAACACCTTTGCCAATCCCACCCGCATTTATGCCCAGCAATTTCGCGACCCAAGCGGATTGATGAAGGTGAAATTCGTCCACGAATACGTTGCCGAGTTTTCCAACGTAAGCGGTCCGCATGGTGGAGAAATCATGATTACCGACAACGATGACATCGCTGTTTACGTTCACGGCTATCAAGGGCCCCCTTCCATCAACACCGTTGTTGGTATCACACCAGGCAACAACGTTGATCCTAATGTGTTTGGTTTCGGACCGGACTTATCAGCTCTTCACGGTACTCTCACCGCCCGTGGCCTGGGCAAATCCGCGTTCGAGTTGTTCGATCATGGCCTATTCCCCATCAACAACCCTATTGACCTCAACGGCTTCGCCAATAGTGTGAACGACCCCATTGGCCGGGGCATCAAGTTCCTCAAGAACCCTAGCGCCCTAAATACAACCCCATTCAATTCGTCCTACATCATTCAGTAACACCAAGGCGCAGCAAGGTGTCGCGAATCCGCGTTGCGGAGATCAGCGCGGCACCATGTTGCTGCCCCAGTCGACGAATCCCTCGGGATACTGCCACGGCCCATGGACCCCCAGGTCGGCGTAATAGGACTCGTTGTTTTTGAACTGGAATTCGCTCATTTCATTCAAATAGAGCCAAAGTGGGCCAAGTCCGACTTCGGCACGCCTTTGGTCGACCGATTCAGGGTTTTCCAGCGGCTTTGGTTTCGCTTTGCCTAGGGCCAGCTCAAACTCAACTTGTGTGCCGTACACTTGAAGACGATCGGTGTTAATTCGAACGCGGTCAGTGAGGTATGCCAGAGAATCGCTTCGGGCTTCTCCAGCAATCACAAGGGGCTTCAAGGCCTGAATAACCTTCTCCTGGAATTGCGGTTTGTGATCTGAGTGCTGGGTGAGCAGCCAAAATGCATCCGATGCTTCGTCGCCTACGAGCGCTGAGGTCGGATATCCGATGTCCTCGAATATCTCCTCGATGCGTTTGGAATTGGCTTTCGTTATTCGCTCCTTGCGAGCGGAGAATCCAGATTCCCGGGCCTTCTCGTCACGATCGACGACAAGCTGGTTGAGATATTGGTCCAAGTCCTTCATGGCGACGAGTTCATGTCGAACTTCGTTGAGCGAAGTCGGACGCTTAGAGGCGCAACTTCCCATCAAGAGCAAGCCACCTATCAACAGAATCTTCATCTTGCTTTGGCCAATCATCTGAATTTTCCCCAAAGTGGTTTCCAGAAATTCTGTCTTGATGTGGCGAATCTGAGACAGAAGATCGGAGCATTTCATGAAACAAGCCTCATGCCTTGAGCCTGCTTTCAAAACGGTTGTAGAGATAACTACCGTAGAGCAACAAGAGACCGGCACCAACAAAAGAGAGGACCCGGCTCATGGCATTCAGGTCGACTGTATCTCTAAATAGAACTTTGACGACAACAATTCCAAAGAAGACAAGACCGAGTTTTCTTTGTCTACGACAACGGTACCTGAGACCAACACCAATAAGACAAAGAGCATAAGCCGACCAAACCAAAGACAAGAAACCGGTCCTGAAACCAAACTCTCCAAGTTCTTGCCCAAGAGGAACTCTCAGCTCCCATCCCAACAGGACCATGAGGCCCACGTGAGCTGCAGATTCGACAACCGCCCACTGGGTTTGGTTTGTATGGCACCGATTCCGCCAATAGGCGAAAAAAGCAACTGCAATGACCGACAGCCGTGCCCCGAAATCACGATTGATCAAGATGACGGACGCCAAGTCTTGTTGGCTTTCAAAACTTGCCATGAGCACGAAGAAACTTACGCTGAGAAATAACATATGCCCTGTGGATTTCGGATTTATCCTGAATCGCTTCTCCACAAAGCCCATCGACAAAGTTAGAGCCGCCCAAAGCACGCAAAGAGCCGAGGAAAACCCCAAGTACGGCATCGCTCCCGCCAGCTGCGCGTGATCGTAGAAGCTTGTTGTGTCGACGTGCAGCAGAATAGCGAGAGCAACGAAGGGCCCAAGAAGGACCGTGGCCTGCACAAGAGCCGGACGAGGACATCTGCGGGTCCACGAGCCATAAATGGAAACAGCAATGATCGAAAATCTCGACAGGAAATGTCGGTTCATCATGATCAGCCCCGATGCGTTGTCGTAGCCGGGGAGACTCGCAGCCAGCACGATGGCCCCCGCCGAAAGCATGAAGAAACGACCAGATCGCGAGGGCTCTTGAGCCAGTCGATCTTCACCAAATCCAAGAGACAAGGCAGCCAGGGCCCAAAGGATGCAGAGGGCTTCGCGGAAGCTAAAATAGGGTTGCCCGTGCATAGGGGTAAAATAGCCGTAAAAACTCAACATGTCGGCATGAAGTAGAAGTACCAGGGCAGCGAATGATGTGTAGGCGAGAATTGGGCGGATCGCCTTGCTAAATATCTGCGCGTGCGCCCAAGAACTGTAGGCCACCATGATGATCACAAAGAGTCGCGCCCCAAAGTGATGATTCCAGATCAACGCATGGGAGCCAGCGCTGTATTGCGCAAGCCCGAGCAAAAAGACAAAGGCACTGAAACAGATAAAAACTATGTGGATGGCTCCCTTGGTATTCGGCATGAAACGTCTTTCAAGAACGCCTGACACGAACACGAGCACGGCCCAAAGGACGGTTACGGATTCCATGAGACTCAGTGCCGGACTTTGACCCAAAAACTCCCGAAGGCGATAAAACTCAAGAACTTGAACATGGATCGCAACAACTTGGACAAAGATG
>JAJRYU010000585.1 GCA_024275615.1 Planctomycetota bacterium | reverse complement strand
TGACAAAGACCTGAATCTTGTCATCCTCTTTGACCGTTGACGGTTCGGTTCCGAAAATCTCCCTCATTTCATCCCAAGTGTCGTCCAAGTGCTGAAGGCAAATGAGAAGCTTTTTTCTTCCCTGCGCGCCGATAACTATGAAGTGTTTGCCGACAAGACGCCAAGCTTCGCCGTTCTCTCGAATCTTGATGTTGATATCTCGGACATCTAACCACTTGCCTTTGTACTTGAGTTTTCCCTGATCGAGTTTCTCCTTGTCCGCAGCGTTGTACCACGTGCCCTCAACGTAGATCATGCCCGCTTGGAGATTGGCTGCGAATTTCTTGGTGTACCACTCACCTTTGAATTTAACGAGACCGTCTTTGATATTCTGGGCGGTCATGGGATCGACCCACTCGCCTTTTATCTTCTTCCAACCTTTTGCTTTCATCTCGGCGTCGCGTTGTGCTTGGCGGAATTTGGCCAAGCTCCGTCCACCGCGCCATTTCCCGTCGTCACATTTTTCGTCACCGAGAAGTTGGTGAGCTTCAATGTTATTCTTGTCCAACCGGGTGACTTTGCGCAGAGCTTTGACACCTTGCTTCTTGGCTCCCACGGACATGGCCTCTCGGCCAATGGCAAGCAGGGCTTCCTTGTCTTTCTTGCCAACCTTCTTTAAACGTGCATCCAACTCATCGGCGATGGTCGGTTTTTCGATGTGAGAAACGACATCAGATTCCTTAATGATCTTGCGGCTGCCATCCAGAAGAACGATGGTCCAACGGCCCTTCCTCTTGGATTTGACCTTGCAATTCTTGATCGTCTCGCCTGATTTGAGTTTGATTTCATCGGCTCGAGCGGGAATGGTGCCGAGTACAAAGAGGACCAACACAGCAACAATGGCAGAACGCAACATGTTCGGATTCCTTTGCATGGCCGACGATCGGCCTCAATTCGAAGTTCTTGGCTCGTAGATTCTAACAAATTGCCACGATTGGGGACGAACGTTATCCAGCATCGTCGGACACCATGTCAAATACGGCGGATTGGACGTTTTGTGAGCCCGATTTGGGCCTCAGATCCATAAGTAGGGTCTTAGCTTTGCCCTAACAAACCAGTCTGGCGAAATTCCGTTTTCCTACTTTGAGAACCTGACCAGACTTAGGTTTTACAACGGCTCTCTCATCGGTGACCGGGTCACCATCAAGACGTACACCTCCTTGCTTGATGAGTCGTCGAGCCTCGCCATTGGATTTGGCAAATCCCGCCAAAACGACCAAGGAGATGAGCCCAATAGCCCCGTCCTCGAGTTCATTCGCCACCAACAAGTCCGCGATTTCGTCGGGATCTTGCTTCTGGCTAATCACTCTCCGAAATCTCTCACTCGCAGATGCCGCCGCCGCTTCATCCCAAAAACGTCCAACGATGGCTTGAGCCAGACGGTCCTTTTGTTCCCTAGGGTTGCCCTTCGGGTCGAGAACTTTCTCGATTTCTTCGATCGTTAGGGAAGTTAAATGAGTGAAGTAGTCGCGCATCAAGGCATCAGGAATGCTCATTACTTTGCCAAACATGTCGTTGGCCGGTTCACTGACCCCGATGTAGTTCTTGAATGATTTAGACATCTTCTTTGTGCCGTCCAAGCCAACGAGTAGTGGCATAAGAACGCAGACCTGTTCTTCTTTTCCAGCATCCCGAAGAAAGTCTCTACCCAGAAGAAGATTGAAGAGCTGGTCGTGTCCACCGAGTTCAACGTCGGCTTCGACAACCACCGAATCGTAGGCCTGCATCAAGGGATAGATGATCTCATGAAGATGAATGGGAGTGCCGCTGGCGTACCGTTTTGAGAAATCATCCCGGGCGAGAATCTGTGCCACCGTAGCTTTAGCCGCCAGTCCGATGAGCCCGGTGAAACCCAAGGGATGTAACCACTCGCTATTGCGACGTACTTCCAACTTGTCCATGTCGAGCACTTTTGCCGCTTGGTCCAGGTAACTCGCAGCGTAGTCGTCCACCAGTTCTTGAGTCAACTGAGGGCGCGCCTTGTTCTTGCCCGTTGGATCACCAACCATGGCAGTGGCGTCACCGATAATCAGAACTGGAGCGTGTCCGAGGTCGGAAAAGACGCGCAGCTTTCCCAGAGGAAGTGTAAATCCCATGTGCAAGTCATGGGCAGTCGGGTCGACTCCCAATTTAATGCGCAAAGGTGTACTTGTTGTGATGGAACGCGCCAGTTTTCGTCGCAAGAGGTCGTCGCCGATCATCTGGGCACAACCGCGCTCGATCGCAGCCATTTGCCGCTCGACTTCCGCAGCAATCTTGGGGTCTAACGCACCCTTTTCATCCATTCCCGATTCTTCAACCACTTGATCCACTCATCCTTTGTCTTGGTTTCCTTGAGGCCAGATACGATTACCAAGGCCATCATCAATCCATCTTGAGTTTCAGGGAGAATCTCTTCCTTGGCAAGTTCTTGGCCAAGAAACTGAAAGACCTGACCGAGCATGCGGCGGTCATCTTGATCGACATAGGCCGCCGCTAATGCCAGGTGAGTTGGGCTGTTCTTCCTTAGAGCTTGTTTCATCCGTCGCAGTGGCTCACTACGAAGGTGTTCAGCATTCCTGGGAAACACACCCGCGGTTCCG
>JAJRYU010000584.1 GCA_024275615.1 Planctomycetota bacterium | reverse complement strand
TGCAGTTCACCTGGCAGGGGTGCGATGCCATTTTAGCGGCTCCTGTCGCTCTCGATCTTGTTCGTTTGGCAGACTATGCGGTGCGGGTCGGCGAGTGTGGCCTCATGACTCAATTGGCGTGCTTTTTCAAAGGCCCCCTGGGCACCGATGAACAAGACCTACACTTCCAGTTTCATAGCCTCATGGACTATCTAGCCGCACGCGCTTGAGCGGCATTGATTATTCGCCATAACTTCTCAGGCGCGAAGCTCGGCTGACACGTTCCACAGCAATCATGAACGCCGCCAAGCGCTGGTTAACGGATTCTTTTGCTGCCATAACCCGGACATCCTCATACGCTTTGATCATCGTACGATCCAACTCTTCCCGTACTCTCTCCAAAGACCAGCGGAACTGCTGAATGTTCTGAGTCCATTCGAAGTAAGAACAGGTAACGCCGCCAGCATTCGCCAAAATATCTGGTACGACAAGAACGCCACGCTCCGAGAGAATCGCATCGGCCTTGGGCGTGATGGGGTGATTGGCTGCTTCAACAACCACTTTGGCGTCGATCGCCTCGACATTGTGGGCGCGAATGACTTCGCCTAAGGCGGCCGGAATCAAAATGTCGCAGGACGTGATCAGAAGATCTTCGTTATTGATCTCTTGAGAACCAATGAACTCAACAACTGAACCCGTGTCTGCAACGTGTTCCTGCAGGGCTGCAATATCGAGACCGGTGCTGTCGAGAATACCACCACGGACATCGGAGACGGCAATGATCTTGGCACCCATGTCATGCAAGAACTTTGCTGCAAACGAACCGACATTGCCAAATCCTTGAATGACGATACGCGCACCTTTGAGTCGGACGCCCGCATCTTCACAAGCAAGCTTGGTGATGACGCTAACGCCCCGGCCCGTTGCCTCATTCCGCCCCAAGGAACCGCCTAAATCCACCGGTTTCCCAGTCACAACCCCCGGAGAATGACCGGCGCTACGGCCATACTCATCCATCATCCAGGCCATGATTTGAGCGTTCGTGCCAACGTCCGGCGCTGGAATGTCACGATAAGGTCCAATGATGGGGCGGATCTTGCGCGTGAAGTCCCTGGTCAAACGCCGCAGTTCACCACTGGTGAGCTGGAAGGGGTCACAATTGATGCCGCCTTTGGCGCCACCAAAGGGAATGTCGACCAAGGCAGTCTTCCATGACATCAAGGCTGCCAAGGCTCTGACTTCGTCCTCGTTCGCCTCCGGATGGTATCGGATACCACCTTTGTAGGGTCCGCGTGCGCCGTTGTGATGGACACGGTAACCAGTGAAGTTCAAAAATGTGTTGTTGTCATCTCTAAGTAAGGGCAACTGAACACGTATCTCTCGGTAAGGCGTGCGCAATACCGAGGCAACTGCTTCACTCAACTCGAGACGCTCAGCTGCCTGATCAAAAAAGTAGGATGCCGCCGCAAAAGGCGTCAGGCCGGCAATGTCAGTTTCTGGAGCCTTGAAGGCTTCCCTGGGCCGCAAGATGGGCTGCGAAGGCTGCGTGTTGCCAGTCACAATTCTCTCCAAGATCCACTGATCGGGGCCGGAGACTGTCCTCTTGGACAGGACCGCAACGTCCGATAATGTTTGTTATGATTCCTAAGGGCAAGAATGCATAGAAACGTCCATGAGTCGGCTTCTGGAAACGACAGGACGCTTTTCAGACCTCTTGTTCCAAGCATTCGGAGAATCGTCAAGCCCTATGGAGCGTGATTTCGCCGGAATGCTAATCGCTGAACAACTCGTCCCAACTACGACCGGTTGCTGCACCTTCGTCATTTTCACTATTCAAAAGCTGGCGACGTACATCTTCAATGGTTGCGGCCGTCGTTTCTCCTGCGGCCGTTCTCATTTCATAGCGAAACAGCTCACAACGATTTGCCGCCGCCGCATCCAGAATCTCTGGTGCCTGCGGTTCGGCACACCGACGTTGACTTCGTGGCTGGTAGGATGAACAGTTGGCACAACAATGAACCGGCGTTCCACAACCTTCGCAAGTGTTGTTGAAACCCGCCTGATCAACAGACGGCCATGGTGCAGAACAACGGTGACAGAATTTCATAGTGAGTCGATTATCGATCGAGCGAACTCGGTCAGTCCATGACTTGAGATTACGATGAGTGGTCAGAGCGGCTTGATGCCGGAGTCATATAGAACGTCGCAAACAACGTCCGGGCCTCGTACAAAAAAAGGATAAGTGCCCATGGGGACAGGCGTTCGAGAAGAGCCTGAAAGCGGACAACACCGAAGGTCCGATAACGCACAGACTATCTCGAAAACTGAAACCTTGTGTACGCTACTTCCTCAACTTCGGTGTCGGGTCCACATGAGTTGTCAAATACTGTTGCAAGAAGGCCTTAAACTCTTTGGCCAAATCTTTGCCCTTCAGCATCTTCTTCGCCTGAGCCACCAGCTTTTCTGTCTCGCCCTTATTCTTGACAATCATAGCGGCCCAACTCTTCAACACTTCGGGGTGTTTCTGCCTCAAGAAGTGAATGACGAATCCGAGTCTGGCGAACCGTCCCTCGGCAAGCGATGCGTTAGATAACTTGGTGCCCAAGTTGAAGTCTTGAAAAACGTCCATGGGATCGCCGGGATTGGTCCAATCGCGAAATCCATTGAAGTACATGGGATTGAAGGCTTGATAGCGGCCGCTATCGAATCCTTGAATGTAGCAGGCAAACGCATCGTAGAAGTTCGACGGACAGTTGTCATAATCGAGGAGCTTCGCTTGAAACGCACAAGCACCGGCATGTTGGGTCCATTGAATCAGGTAGTCAATGCTGTAGTAATACGTCAGGATGGCACCAGAATTGGGAGAGTAGTA
>JAJRYU010000583.1 GCA_024275615.1 Planctomycetota bacterium | reverse complement strand
TCGTACTCTTTTTCTTTCATCCGATACCTCCTGCGACTTGTGCCTCAGCCCCTTCAGGTGGAGCTGCGATTCCAGCTTCTGGCCCTGGTTGTCCAGCGCCAGGAACCATACTTTGAGCATCGATCTGTGCGATCATATTGCCCGCTTCTTTACCATCGGTAGTCTGCAAGAACTGGGAAGCCTCATGGAATCCCATGCGCTTGTAAAGCTCGTTGTAGAGTGCTGGCATGTTGTGCATGGCTCTGATTGCTGGGTCTTGATTGATTGAGCCAATCAAAGAGAGCATCTGATTGATACGGGACTGCTCTGATTGTTTCATCGTCGACCCAGGCTCTACAATAATCATCATGCCATTTTGGACATCTCCGGGCGTCCAGTTGAAGTTAGCCCACTTCTCGGCTGATTCTTTGCCGACAAGACGCCTGATATCCGTGGTGGAGTAGTGCTGGGCCATAATCCCCATGCGATCGGATGCAATGCCAGCGATGAACTCTTCTACCGCTGCGAATTTATGGCTGGCCCGTCCCCGCGCCATTGAGCCGACCTCGGCTGCTTCTGTAGCGGTGGTCCCCGATTTTAGGGCTTGTCCTTGTTGGTTTGGAGACAGACCAGACGAAACTTGTATTGATTGCGCCAACGCCGCCAGCAGGTTGAGCGCCTCTGGGGATTTCGCGTCTTTGGGCATCTTGAAGAAGCTGTTTTGGAGTGGTTGGTTGTCTTTCCTGCCGGGAACGCCAACCAGTTTGCCAACATCAGGATCGGTGATGACATGGAGCGTTTCCTCATCAAGCCCGATTTCCGTGTCGTAGTAGGTGACGTCCATCTGCTCTCTTGAGTAGCCGTCAAACACCTTTGTCAAAAGCACCCGCTCTGCAAGAATCTCACTGGCGATGATTTGGATATCGCTTTGAGGGAATAAGGATTCACCGTCCTCGTTCCATCTCAAGATGCGATAGGGGTTGCCGATCCAGTATGGGCTATCGACTTCTCGCAGGAACTTGTCGTGGCCATCGGCGAATAAGCGCAAGGACCATGTGCCATCGGCATTTCTGATGAATATCTCGTAGAGAACGACGAGATCATAGGGAAACCCTGAATCTCGGTTATATCGCTCCAAGAGCCTCCTCATGCGACCGTGCTTGGCTCCTTCGCCATCGAACGACGTGGGCATAAGCCCTTCTGTGTTCTGGAGTAATTTGTCCGCCTTCACAGCCTCAAGGTCACAGACTAACACTCTGCCGATCCATTTGATGTCATCTTCGCTGGTAGCCGTGGGATCAACGACGATCGACCATGGAGATACACGCCTAGTGACGGCCTTATTGCGGACGACTCTATCATCCTCTTCGTAGTTCGTCGTCAGCTCTGGCGTTTCCGATGCCGCCTCCAATTCCGCAGCTTCACCTTGAATAAGTGCTGCCGCTTCAGCAACAACTGAATCGACTCCAGCCGCAGCCTTCGCTTTGATGGCATCCTTGCGTTGCTTCTCAAGGTCGATTTCCTCCTCTTCTTCGTAAGAGGTGAGCGCAAAGGCAAGTCCTAACCGCGCACAGTCTCTCACGCACAGCCTTGTCTCTTTCACCAATGCGCTATCTTGTTGCCACTCGTTATTGGCGGCCATCTCCATGACAGGGGCTCTCTGCTCCTCATCTTTGGCGGTGAATCCTCTGACGAAGAGCTTTGGGCGGTTTGCCATGACCAAGGCTTCAATCGTCGATACGGTGGCGTAGGCTCTTGACGGCCGAATCTCTTCGATCTCAAGATTGCTGTGATCGACCGTGCGGCCATAGCCATACTCGTCATCGCAGAATCGCCAGCCATCATCGAAGTCAGACCTTCTCTCGAAGTAATAGTCAATGAGGTTCTGGTAGAAGCTCGCCGATGATCGATCGACTTTGTCCGGCTTGCTGCCTTTATTGCCATATTGGTGTTGGCTCTCGTTGTTAGCGAGGATCGCCTTCACTTTAGCCATGGCTCCTCTGGTCTCGAATCCAGAGCCGCCAGAGAACGTGGTATCTGATTTCTTCATATCTTTCTTCTCGCAACCTTTTGACGACCACTCCCGCCTTCTTCCAGTATCCTGCTCATGAGAAATTGACTCTCAGGGCCACGGACTCGTTTAACCCGATGCTTTTTATGTGGTCGCTCGCCATAGTTGTAGATATCAGCCAGAGCGTCCGCTAGGTCGTCATGCTTGGTAACGGTCAGATTAACCAGCTCTTCGATCAAGGTGTCTCCTAATCGGCCTTGAATGACGTGAATTCCTTCTCTCTCGCATAGTGGCAACATCATGCGGATTCGATCGACTTTGTTCGTTGTCGGGCCGCGTTTGGCCTCTTTCAGCGGAAACCGCAATTTCCGGGCAATCATCTCGCGTTGAACCTCATTGTAGATCGGCAACCCAATCGACGTCGTCTCAATGATGACCTTCTTCGACTGCCACTTCACCTGATGCCTAATGATCTCGTCTACTAGAATCTTCGGCGTGTACCTCCCGCTCGTCACCTCAACCACCCAAATCTCGTCATCTTCGTCAATAGCCGCCGTGATGATAGCACACGGGTCATTCGCTTCTTTCTCGCCCCGATTAGGATCAACTGCGGTAAAGAAGTGGTAGTTCTTATGGGTAGGGACATTGCCATCGAAGTCCATACGGAAGCGATTGAAATCTCGTCTATCGAATGAGTTTTCTGCATCTGGCTGCGGATCGTTCATGTACTGGCACTGAAAGGCGTATTTGCCCATGGCCGACAGCTTGCGCTGCAATCGCTTCATGTCGAAGCCGCACATCGGAACCTTCTCGGAAACAGGGTAGATCGGCTCTTCATCCACCCAGCCACAGTCCAGCACAAGGCTCTGG
>JAJRYU010000582.1 GCA_024275615.1 Planctomycetota bacterium | reverse complement strand
CTTGTCCAAGCCTCAACCTCTGGTCGGAGAAAGACACGGGTAAGTTAACGCAGCACACCTTTGGACGCCATGGCGCGGGTGTAGAGAATGAGTAGGAAACCGATGACAACGATAGCAACCGTCATTACTGCGGCCGTGTTGTCTAGCAGATCCATACCGTTTTCGAGAACAAAGTTGCGGAACGTCATGATCATCAAAGAAACGAATCCAACGATGAAGACCGTGGCCGCCGCTTTCTTGCGCAGCAAGATGAGCAAGGAACCAAGGAACGCTGCAAATACGGCGGTGCCCCAAACGGCGATGGCCCAAGTCTCAAAGTTGTTGATGAATTCGACATGCTCGATGGGGACTTGCTTCAGGTAATCTTCGTTCTTCGTTTGAGTCATGACAAAATCCATGACACCGCCCAGATTCCAAAGCAGCGACACAAGGCCTACGACCCAAACATGCCAAGGTGTCTTGGGCGATTGTGCATCGGACATAAGAGTCTCCAGAAAGTCGACCGTCCACAATAAGCAAAGAGAGATCTTATCATTTAGACCAATGCGATGTTGGCGCAGAGGAAATTTCCAGAAAAATCGCCGAAGTGTTGCGTTTGTGAGTCTGTGACGCCCCTCAGGAGTTCCACGGCGGCGTAAAGAATTAATCAAGAACCACGCGCACGCCTTGAGCCGTCCAGCATCAGTGTTTGCGCTTGATCATCTGAATGACGCGATCGAATTCCTGAAGGAACCGGGATCGGTCGCGTTGCTCCAAGGGCTTTGGGCCACTGGTGACTTCACCGGCAGCTCGAAGTTCCGTCAGGAGATCCCTCGTTGCCAGGATGTGGCCCATGTTGTCTTCATCAAAAACTCTGCCCGTGGGACTAAGCACACAGGCTTCTTTTTTGACGCAACGATCGGCAAGAGGGACGTCGGCAGTGATGACGATGTCAAACGCTTTGACGTGTTCAACGATCCAATCGTCGGCTTCGTCAAAACCGTCACCGACAACCTCAAGCGTGATTTGCTTACGATCGGGAGTTCGCATCCAAGAATTCGCCACCAAAGTCACGTCTAACTCATAACGTTTGGCGACCTTGTAGATCTCGGGTTTCACCGGGCAAGCGTCGGCGTCAATGAAGATGTGCAACAATATTCAGCCTGTCTCTTTCATGAAATTGGTTTCAAGCGCGGGTGCTGAATTTCACGCCCGTGCTTAGCCGAACCCGGGCCACCTCCAGTCAAGGTGACGGGGAATCCAAGTTCATATCCTGGTAGGTCATGAGATAAAGCTCCTCAACTCTCTCTCGGGCCCAAGGCATACGCCGCAAGAACTTGAGACTGGACTTCACGGAAGGATCATTTTGAAAACACCGAATATCAATGCACTCACCAAGATCTTCCCAGCCGAAATGATCGACAAGGCGATTGACGATCACTTCCAAAGTGATCCCGTGGAGTGGATTGTTGGGTTGCTGTTCAGACATTAGCATTCAATTCTTCTTCTCATACTTCCACGCTTTGCCGCGCTATCTTTTTTAGAATTCTATGGTCCTCTCCCAGTTTGCAAAGCCCATCGCAGTGCTTGCAAAGGTCGTCGAACGAGATGTAGCCCATGGAAGAACCCACAGGACTGTCACGGAAGGACGGGCGCCTTAGTTGGGCCATGACTTCTTTTTCCCGACGATCAGGCGCAACAATGTAGAGGTCACAATCGCATGCTGGCATCGAGTGAGCCAAGTCCTCCAAGCGTAAGATCCCGGAGTAGATCGAGGTGCTTTTTTCCACTTCGAAGGCTGCTGCTATGTCGCCAGATTCTCGCTGCAACCACAGGACATCAATGAGGCTTACGGTATCGTGAACTTCCCGAGACCAATCTCGCTTCGGCAATTCAGGCATGGTCATCATGGCGAATGAATCACCGTTGCAAGAGCGATGCCGATCGTTTCGGGCAACATGAACAGCCAAACCAAGAGCAACCCCGATGCGGATCAGCATGGCTTGGATACGTGTGTGCTCGGATGCTTCCTTGTCTTCATTGACTACTTCTTTGTGGCGCCGGGCAGCCGCTTTCTCGGATTTTTTCTTTTCGACCTCAAGGACAGCTTCAACGTTCCCCGAAACAAGTAGGCGTCCTGAACCAATTTCAAACAGCAACCCTGCAAATGCCCCGAGATCCTTCGAGAGCCGTTTGCGCACCTCGGATTGGGCATTCACTTCGGCGATGACATGGCGCATGATTAGATAGCTCGGCCACGACCCCAGCTTCAATTTGTCGTCAAAGAGAATATTGAATCCATTGAGAATAGCTGTGTTGAAAGGTGACACCAATGTTGGATGCAAGAAGTAGACGATGTTGGCCACTGCGGGCCCCAATCCCTTGATCGCCGGAGATGAAAGATGGCTCATTTCTTTTAGGACTTGAGACTCTTGTGTCGCCGCAAGACAAGCTTCCAAGAAGGCCCCGAACCGACGTTTGTTCACTTGGTTTTCGTAGATATCGGGGATGCGAAGTTTGGGCTTCCAGTAGAAAGCATGAGCTGCACCAGCAAAGACTTGCTTCTGCTCGGTAATCGCCGCCAATACGACTTCGAGTGGTGACCCTTTGAAATCGCTACCGAAGTCCCCGGAAACGATCATGTCAATCGTATCGCGGACACCGCGTCGAATTGAACGAAAAGCCTTCAATCGTTCCTCAGCACCAACGAACCAAGTGTTGTAGACAGATTCTTGGTCCGCTTTGTAGCGATCGATCAACGCGGTCAATTCTGTTGGTTCGATCATCTTTCTCCTTCACTTTCTTGTCTAAGAAACGGACCCCCTCACGCCCCAGCCTATCAGATCGGATCGGCATCGTGAACGACTGGGTTTCGTCGACATAGAGAAGTTCGCGCTGTTTCAATAGGGACTTGAACGTGGAGAAATCTGGGCGGATGAATTCAGCCGTCCTTCTTGCCCAACCTGAGCAACTTCCGGAAGAGTCATGTCCCACCAATTGCCGCGTGAACAAGAACGAGGCCGAAAGCAATCAAGACAATCCGCATAGCCATGCGGTCTTCCGCTCCTAAGTACGCCAACCAGAAGCACGCGACAGCCATGAGCGTGACCCCAACGCGTTCGATCTTGCTCAGTTCAGGATTGAGTTTCATGCTGCGCTCCAGTGCTACTCGAGGATTCCAAGATACGCGCGCCAAGGTCCGACGGTTTGAGCAAATTGCTTGCTCATGACCCGAACGATCTGGCCGATGTGTCCCAGGTCATGAACCACCCAAGTGGTCAAGAGTTGACCGAGTGTGACAATACCAAATTCAGGATGTTTGCCTGTTAGCTTCAAGTGGGAAGGTGTCAACTCAAGAGCGCGCACATGATCCAAGTTGGAAGTGCGGAGAGTGGCAAACTTGGCAAGAAGGGCATCGATGGCAGCATCTTGGTCGAAAGCGAAACGGTCAAAAGCGACAAAGGACTGACTCTCTCCTTGTTGCAAGATGAGATCCATCCGTGGTATCCAATCCGTTTTTTCTCCATGAATGAGATGGGCGACCACGTCACGAGGAGTAAACGTACCTTCTCCTTCGTTCTCTTCGAGGAGACGATGGGGGACGCCAGACAAGAGCGAGCGAAGAACATGGGGAGTTCTGGAAAGCGCTTCGATGATTTCTGTGGTGCTCAAGTCCATGGTTAAATGTCCACTTATGGCAATGAGTGCGCATTCAGGGGGGGAACCAGAGGAAACCTACGCCAGAGCAGACGGGACGGCAAGAAATCGTCAAACAAGTACAAAAAATGACGGTGACGTGGATTCTCGTTTGGCCACCAGAGTGTCCAAAGCCCAACTCCCCTGTCTTGCGAAAAGCAGCCTTTCTGTTGGTTTTCCAGCCATTCTCGAAGGCAACAAGACGGCCGTGTTGGGAGCCGTCTTTTGTCGTTGCATCGTCAAATGACCTTTCCCATTCGGAAAAAGCCACGCCACACGTCAATACGAATTTCGTGTTGAGAGGCGACGAAGTCGCCTCTCTGCGTCACTCGTGATACTCTGGGAATCGCAAGTGGTGTGCCGACTGAGTTGATGAGCCTGTTATTGGGGTTTTGGCATCGCAGAGCCTATTTGCGTCGGCATGGCAAGCTGCCTCCTTGCCGAGTGGACTTGGACCACGGGTTATTTATTACCAAACGGTAACGAAAAAAGCCCCGGCCGAAGGGCCGGGGCTTCACGTAGGCGACTCAAAAAGTCGAACCTTACTTCTTCTCTTCTGCTTTGATCTTTGCTTTCGAGTAGACGTTGATCATGTTGGCCGTCACGGTGCCCGAGCCCTTTATTGTCATGGACATTTCTTCCGCTTCGATTTCGGCGTCGACGTTCAGTGGACCGCTACTCTTCATGCCATAGAGCCACATGTTGTCGATACCAATGGTCATGGTACCTGTGAGTTTCATGGTCATCTTCATGTCCATTCCGGGAGCATTGTCGGCAACAAAGGCGGGAGAGCCGTCCATGGTCGTGACGATATCGAAGACCCCACATGCGACTCCGAAGACGGTCTTTCTTGCACGCAAGGTCGCTTCGACCTTGATATTGACTTCGTTCCCCAGCATTTTCCTGTTTGGAATGATGGCCATCGCCTTGTCTTTGGGAATAACGACGGTCTCTCCAATAGTGAACTCGCGCGCGGTAAACATCTCCGCAGCACTGGGCCGCCAAGCGACGAACTTGCCTTCAGGCGCTTCCGCAGTCTTGAGGAATTCAGCCATGCCTTCGGTAACGGCTTCGCCTTTTTCATCGGTAATCACAACCCCGGATTCACCAATGGTGAACACATAGGTATTTCCAGAAGGGTTGTTCCCCTCCATCATGTCCTGGGTCATGGGCTCTGGGCTCATGGGGCTTTCCGTGATCTGCTCAAGTTTGACTTCTTTGTAAGCAATCTTGAATTTGGTGACATTTTCGCCCTCGGCAGCCAAAACTGTCACTGTCTTGGTCTCCTTCATTTTGACGCCTTGATTCATCGTCTGCTCGCCCATTTCGCCCATGGAAATGGTCATGACGGTGGTCGTGTCACTGGTAGACCCTTTGACAACCTGGTCGCCAGCGGCGGGATTCTTGGCAGTAAATTTGACAGTTTCTGGTTTAGCAGCGGTTTCTTGGGCCACCAAAACCGACGACAGGACCAAGATCATTGCAATTGCGCTGAGGATACGATTCATTTCCAACTCCATATTTGGGCCAAAACCTGGCCCGAGCAAGCAGCCCGGAAAATAGCTCCAGACTCCCTTAGTTCCTTCGTTTGAGGGCTTTGTGGCCGAAAACACCGGGGAAATCTCGTCTTTCTCACCTTGGCATCATCTCACCATCAAGCCGTCCTGGAGCTTCAACAGGTGCCAACCCTGGGAAGTTTCACTATTTTGCTCTTGGGAGGAGAATTCGGATTTAGAAACATCAGCGAACGCATTCCAGGAAGGCCCGCAAAATTGGGATTTTCGGGTGGCATCCTGCTGACGGCCTGAGATGGATTCGTTCTTCTTAGGTCCGTCACTTTCTGTCACTTGAGATCCAGCAGGAAACCTGTGAATGTCTAGTCTGCAATTTACGAACCAGATTCGAGTTTAAGAGCCATGGCAACAGAGCTTTCGAAGTTGCGCAACATCGGGATTAGTGCCCACATTGATTCGGGCAAGACAACCCTGACTGAGCGTATTCTTTTCTATACTGACCGAATTCACGCAATCCACGAAGTCCGGGGCAAAGATGGCGTTGGCGCCACAATGGACTCCATGGACTTGGAGCGCGAACGCGGTATTACGATTGCATCCGCCGCGACTTCGGTCGAGTGGGATGATCACTCCATCAATATCATTGACACACCGGGTCATGTTGACTTTACCATTGAAGTGGAGCGTGCCTTGCGCGTCCTAGATGGTGCCGTTTTGGTCCTCTGCGGTGTTGCTGGCGTCCAAAGCCAGTCGATTACCGTCGATCGCCAAATGCGACGTTACAATGTCCCACGGGTGGCATTCATCAACAAGTGTGACCGCACCGGCGCCAACCCCATGCGCGTCTGCGACCAATTGCGAGAAAAACTGCACCTGAACGCTGTCATGATGCAAGTCCCCATCGGGCTCGAAGGAGACCACGTTGGCGTTGTCGACTTAGTCACGATGCGCGCAATCTACTTCGAGGGTGATGCCGGTCAGACCATGCGTGACGCCGAGATCCCCGAAGAATTGCAGATCGACTGCGAAAGTCGCCGCGAGGTCATGCTGGATGCCCTTTCAAACTTCGATGACGAGCTCATGGAGCTGGTCATGGAGGAACAGGAAATTCCGGTTGAACTTATCCGTAAGGCGGTCCGCTCTGGTGTACTCGCCTTGGAACTGGTTCCGGTCTTCCTGGGTTCCGCTTACAAGAACCGTGGTGTCCAACCCCTGCTCAACGCTGTCGTGAGCTACCTCCCGGACCCCACAGATGTGGCTAACTATGCCACCAACCCGGCAGACGAAGAAAACAAAGTCGCGGTCACCAACGATTCCGATGATGTTCTTCTGGCATACGCATTTAAGCTTGAAGATGGAGCCTACGGCCAGTTGACTTATGTGCGCGTTTACCAGGGGACTCTCAACAAGGGTGACTTTGTCTACAACGCAAGAACCAAGAAGAAGCACAAGTTGGGCCGTATTGTGCGCATGCACTCGGACAAGATGGAAGACATCGAATCGGCTGGCGCCGGGGACATCGTCGCCATGTTTGGCATCGATTGCGCCTCCGGCGACACGTTCCGGGACAAGAACACTGAACTCACTTTGAGTTCAATGCACATCCCAGATACGGTCATCGACTTGGCTATCAAACCCAAGGAGCGCAAAGGCACCGCCAACATGTCGAAGGCTCTTCAGCGTTTCACCAAGGAAGATCCTACCTTCCGCGTCCGCGTTGATCCCAAAAGTGCTGAGACCATCATCTCGGGCATGGGTGAGCTTCACTTGGAGGTCTACGTCGAACGCATGCGCCGTGAATTCGACTGTGAAGTTGAAGTTGGCAAGCCAAAAGTGGCCTACCGCGAGCGTATGACCAAGCCTGTCGAATTCGACTACACCCATAAGAAGCAAACGGGTGGTTCCGGTCAGTACGGCCGAATCATTGGTGGCATGTCTCCCAATGACGAAGGCAAGTACGAGATGGAGAACAATGTCACGGGCGGTAACATCCCCCGGGAATTCATCTCGTCGATCCAAAAGGGTTTCAAAAGCATGCTCGACGAAGGCACGCTCATCGGAGCACCGGTGGATGGCCTTAATGTGGATCTTCGCGACGGCGCCCATCATGCTGTTGACTCTTCAGATAACGCTTTCCAAGCCGCCGCTCGCGGTTGCTTCCGCGAATACTACCCGAAGGGCAAACCTCAAGTCCTTGAACCAATCATGACGGTCGTCATCGAAGGCCCAACTGAGTTTCAAGGCGAGATGGTCGGCACAGTCTTGCAAAGGCGAGGCATGCTAATCGGAACTACGGAAGACACCGGATTCGTCCGCATCGAAGCGGAAGTCCCTCTTTCCGAAATGTTCGGCTATGCCACAGACCTACGTTCCGCCACGCAGGGCAAAGCAGAATTCACCATGGAATTCCATCGCTATGCCGGTGCGCCCAGGGATGTCGAAGAAGAGCTGGTGGCTGCTTATCGAGCAGAACGCGAAGCAGGGAACAAATAACAAGGGGAAACTCTCATGAGTATCACTGACCAGAATCGGCCTTTGCGTGTGTTCGACAAAGTTCTCAAGGGCGGCCTCGGCGCCGGCAACTTGGGAATCATCATGAGTCGCCACGGCACCGGCAAGAATGCTATCTTAACTTCGATTGCTATTGACCACGCTATGAATGGCGTCAACACGCTGCACGCCTGCGTTGGCAAGAGCGTGGATGAAATCCGTGCTTACGACG
>JAJRYU010000581.1 GCA_024275615.1 Planctomycetota bacterium | reverse complement strand
CCTTGGACCGGGCCGCCGCCCAGGCGCCTCCATAGCGATAGGAGCGGCCCAAGTCCTCTGCGAGTTGGGGCGCCTTGGCAAATGCCTGGGCATAGAGACTGGTCGCCCATTTGAATTCTCTCTTCGCTACCGCCACTTCAGCCAAGAGGATCATCTCTTCAGCCGAAACTTTGCCTGCTGCAACATCGTTCCGTTGGGGAAATCGTATTGTCGCGGCAGCTTTGGCCGCGACACGAGTTCGAAGCATGGTGGCGAATCTCTTGAGCGCCGGAGCCACGCCCGCGGTTTTTTCTAGCAAGTTGGCGAAGGCCTCCTCAGCATCGTGATAGCGCCCGAGTTTATCAAGCATGAGCCCTATTTGGAGTCGCGCACGAGATATGTTCTCGTTCTTCTCCAGCGCCGTTTGAGCGGCCTTCAGTGCTTCCTCATAACGCCAGAGCGCTTCGAGAGTGAGAGAGTAATTCAGCCAGATTTCGCCATCACTATCGTCGATTTCGAGAGCCAACTTGTAGGACGATTCAGCGGCATCCAAATCTCCTGCCACCCGTGCCAAGACGGCTTGAACAGAATAGGCCTCGGCGGAACGATCACCTTCATAGAACGCTCGCGTGAGTGATTTTGCCGCCCGCTCCAGATCGCCGGCCTTCAGAAAAGCCTGAGCTTTCTTGCGATGAGTCAAGGCTAGCCCCGGGTTCAAGAGAGCCGCCGTCTTATGAGCCAAAACAGCTTCGTCAAACCGACCGAGTTGGAAGAGCGAAGAGCCGTAGACATTCCAGGCCGCCGCCAGATTGGGAAGAATCTTTGTTGCTCGCTCAGCGGCGACAAGCGCTTGCTCGTAGTGGCGGTCCTGATTTTCAAGTTGCGACAAGAGGATGTAATTGAGTCCGTATCCTGGATTGAGCCGCAGTGAATCTTGACATTTCCTCCGTGCTTCCGCGAAGTCACCGCGGTCATAGGCCAAGCAGCCCAGTTGGTAGTGAGCGCGGCCATTTTCTGGCTTGACTTCAAGTACTTGCTGCCACATGCCAGCCTCATCGGCGTACAGAAGATTGCGGCGCCACGTCGCTGTGCCCAGAGTCAAATAGACAACGATCAGTGTGCCAAGAGCAAACGTCTTCGTGAGACCGAGTTTCTTGAGGCACATCGCGAAACCCAAGACCGCCATGAGAACGACTGAAATCGACGGCAGATACATGCGGTGTTCTGCTGCTAAGTCAAAGAGAGGCAGAAAACTGGATGTTGGTGAGAGGATGAAGAAAAATGTCAGGACAACGATGGCGAGTTTGCGGCCACGAACCAACAGGTAAAAACCTAGAGCCAAGGCAGATAGAACAACGAGGCCTGGGAGCGCCGCGTCAGCAAAGTAGTGAACGGCGGGCCAATCATAGTCCAAACATTGATTGACTGGCCAAAAGACAAGACTGATGTAGTGCAGAATCACGCTGGGTTCGGACAGAAGATAGTCAAACTTAGAGATATGGGAAACAGCAAGACCGGCACTCGCTCCGTTTCCTCCACCACCACTGGTCGTGGTCAGCTTGGCGAACAAGCCCGTTGCCATGGGCACCAGCCAAATAGCGAACAACAACAAGTGACCCAGCCCTCGGCGCCGCAAGGTTTCTTTGAACGACTTGGCGAAGAACAGTCGGTCGTAACAAATGGCGACCATCGGCAGAGAACCAATGACAATTTTGGTCACCATGCCCAAGGAGCCAGCTAGGGCTGCAGCGGCAAACCACTTCAAGGGTGTCTTGGCCCGGCAGCCTCGCATCACCGCCCACAAGCCGATGAGATAAAACAACCCCATGAGCGACTCAGCGCGCTGTACGATGTAAGTTACAGACTCTGTCTGAAGAGGGTGGGCTCCCCACAGCAAGGCGACTGCAAACGCAAACACATCTGGGGGTGGCAGCCAAGAAGGTCGCATGTTCCACGCAACAAGAGTGCCGCGCAGAAAAGCGAACAGAACAACAACAGAGCCCAAATGGATCAGAAGGTTGAAAAGATGGTAGCTCCAAGGATCAAATCCAGAGATCTTATAATTGAGCGCAAGTGACAAGCTCTGTAGGGGGCGCTGGGATCTCAGATGTCGGCGCAGAGGAACGAACCTCTTGATCCTCGTGCTTTGCATGATCTCACGGGAGTCATCAAACACATAGGTGCCGGAAAAACTGCTGAGCCATGGGATGACGGTGAGTACCACCAAAAGAGGCACAAGAAAGCGCCGTTTTGCCCCCACCCACTCTTCTTTCATTCAGTCTTGCCGTTCTTGCGGACGCCAGCCTTTTCTTCGTCTTCTCTTTGAATCGCCACTTCACGGACCAAAAGAGTGATTTCACGACTCAGCCGCCGCGTCCTGGCGTAGACAAGAACCAAGCAGCAGCTCAAGAAAACAACGGCACAATAGAGCACCAAGAAACGACCACTGTCAATTCCCAACTTCCGCGCGATTGTATTTGAAACCTTCGGAAACACCGCTAGGCTGCACATGGCAACCCAGATCAACGACCAGCGTATGGCGTCTCCCAAGGAGGCACGATTCTTCGCTTTGGCAATCCAGGTGCCCAAAAGCAAAACGCCGCCAACAAGCAGCACAATAATCCGAAAGACACTCAGTTGCATATCGACAATACTCCGTCGGTGGATCAGGATAGTTGATAAGGGGGCATCTCCTCAATCGAAAAAGCACCCAGAGTCTGACTTATCCATGAGATTGTCGCCCGCGTTAGACGAAGTATGGGGATTGGACCGCTCAAGAACCGTCTTGCGGAGACGGATTCGGGTCACACCCTCCCCTTGGTAGACCAATTCGAGGTCATGAATAATTCGGGATAGATTGCATCGACCCCTAATTCGAGTAAAAACAGCCCACGCGAACCCTTCAATTCCATGAAAAAAGACGTCCTCATGCAAGTCAGCCTCGTCATTCCCGGAAGAAACTGCGCCGCAACCCTCAAAGCGTGCTTAGAGAGCGTCATCCCTGCTCTTCAAGCGAACCACTCGCCTCTTGTTGAGGTCTTGTTCATTGACGATGGCTCGACCGACGACACCGCTTCAATCGCCCAAGATCTACCCATTACTTACGTTCGGGGAGAAGGCAAAGGGCCCGGGGCGGCAAGAAACCTGGGCTGGCGACGTGCCAAGAGTGACCTCGTATGGTTTATTGACTCAGATACGGTCGCAGCGCCCGATGCTTTGGAAAAACTCCTGCCCCACATGGAGAACGAAAAAGTGGGTGGCGTTTCAGGAAGTTACGAAAACGCTGTGCCTGAGAGTCTCTTGGCTTGTCTGATTCATGAAGAGATCATTGAACGTCACTTGGCCATGCCCACCGAAGTTAATTTCTTGGCCACATTCAACGTTATCTACCGTCGCGATATTCTGGAAGAACTGGGCGGGTTTGACGAACGCTACCTCAAGGCGCAGGACGC
This sequence comes from Planctomycetota bacterium, assembly GCA_024275615.1. Lineage (GTDB taxonomy): Bacteria > Planctomycetota > DRQF01 > S139-23. The sequence continues at coordinate 2,001 of JAJRYU010000581.1, read as the reverse complement.
AGAATTTTCCTTTCGTGTCATGGGGCTCGGTAAGAAACTCCATTTTGAGATAGAATCCAAAGTCGCCCATCATCACGTTACCCAACTCGGCAAATACTTGAAGGTCCAAAGACAGCAGGGGTTTTGGCGGGTTTACTTGCACTTGGAACACCAAGGCCATTCCACCGGAGATTCCTATTCCAACCTCTTAGACCACATACAACCTCCCCTGGCCATGTTGTGCTTGGCAAGCCTTCCCCTCGTGCTCTTTGATATCTCTGGATTTTGGCTGGTAGCACCCTGCACGATCACGACCGCACTATTCGTCATCCTCTTTGCTCTTCAGTTTCCCTTGACACTAAAGCTGGTCAGAAGAACGAAGGACAAGAAATACTGGGCTTTCGCACCGTTGAGTTTTCTGCGCGCTTTTTGGCGCGGTGTTGGCATGTCTTTGGGCACATGCGACTACGCGCTCAAGAAGAAGAGTCCGGACTAAACTGGGGACGAAAGAGCGCTTGTCAAGCGTCTTCACTTTCATCGAATCTCTGCAACTTACGGTAAAGCGTGCGTCGATCCAGCCCGAGGATTTCCGCAGCTGCTTTCTTGTTGCCTGCTACCGCCCGAAGAACGCGACGAATATGACGTTCCTCTAACTCAGCGAGACTGATCAACCCCACTTCATCAGCTTCGGGTTCTGCCTTCTCCCAAAGCTCTTCTGGCAAGTCTTCGACAACAAGTACTTCGCCAGAACAAAGAGCCACAGCCCGTTCAATTGCGTTCTCAAGCTCTCTGACATTTCCGGGCCACGAGTAGCCAAGGAGGCAAGTAGCCACCTCTTTCGATAACCCAGGAGGTCGAATTCCCAACCGCTCCGCGATGCGGCGATTGAAATGTTGAGCCAAGGCGAGGATGTCGCCCTTTCTCTCACGCAGAGGGGGCATCTGAATCTTGATGACGGCGACCCGGTAGTAGAGATCGGATCGAAAACGGCCGGCCTTGGCTTCGGCCTTGAGATCTCGGTTGGTGGCCGCGATGACGCGGCAATCAAGAGACACTTCCTTGTCGCTGCCCACCGGCCGAATAAGAGATTCCTGCAAAGCTCTCAACAACTTTGGTTGGAGCCTCGTCGGCAGCTCGCCAATCTCATCCAAGAAAAATGTGCCACCGCTCGCCTGAGCAAACAACCCAGCTCGCGTTGATCGTGCGTCGGTGTAGGCCCCTTCTACGTGCCCAAAGAGATCAGACTCAGCGAGAGTTTCCGGCAAGGCTGCGCAGTTCACTGCCACAAATGGCCCTTTCGCACGAGGGCTGTGGTCGTGTAAGTCCCTGGCGAGCAACTCCTTTCCTGTACCTGTCTCACCTTCAATCAGCACAGAAATATCGGAGGTTGCCGTTTTTGGCAACATGTCCAACAACCGCAACATGGGTGGACTACTTCCTTCCAAGCGATAACTCATGCCAACCGGCTGAAGTTGATTCAGAGCATCGTTTAAGTGACGCACTTCTGCACTGAGTCGGGCATGTTCCAGGGCACGGCGTACGGAGAACTCAAGGACGTCCAGTTCGATCGGTTTAGAGAGAAAATCATAGGCCCCAGCTCGAATCGCCTCGATTGCCAAGTCTAGAGTTCCGAACCCCGTCATAACGATCACCGGCATTGCCGGAGCGATTTGGTGGATACGCGAGCACAGCTCTATCCCAGTCATCCCAGGCATGCGGATGTCGGTCAAGACGGCATCTGGTGTACTCTGGCGTATCACCTCAAGAGCTATTTTGGGGTCACTCTCCCAGCTTACTTCCACTCCTAGCGGGGCAAGACCGGCCTGAACAAGCTCACACATGGCAATCTTGTCATCAATCACGAGGAGACGTTCGTGCATGGCTATTTCTCCCGCTCACTAGGTAGAGTCAACACGAATCGAGCTCCTCCCAAAGGTGAGGCGGCCACCTCGATGGAACCGCCATGTTCTTCGACGATTCCCTTGACAATAGAAAGCCCAAGGCCAGTACCCTTGCCAGGTT
>JAJRYU010000580.1 GCA_024275615.1 Planctomycetota bacterium | reverse complement strand
GATCCCAAGATAGTTTTCTACGACGAACCATCTGCAGGTCTTGATCCCATCGCCACCGCTGTGATTGACGAACTCATCAATGACTTTAAGAACAAGATGGGAATGACCAATGTGGTCGTCACCCATGTGATGGAGAGCGTCCGTCGTATCGCCGATAAGATCGTCATGCTCGACAAGGGCAAGGTGATTCTCTATGGCACACTCGATGACTTGTTGAGCTCGACCGACCCGAAAATTGTGAATTTTGTGAACGGTGAAATTGACGGCCAGGGCGGCGATGATGACGCCCAACGACGTTTCGTTTCTGACCTGCTGATGTAGCCGTATTAAGTTGTCCTAGGGGAATCCTATGGGAATCCGCAAATCGGAATTCGTTACCGGCCTCTTTATCTTGGCTGCGTTGCTAACACTGGCTTTTGTCGGTGTGACGCCTTTTCTAAAGAGCCAAGGTCAAGGCCAAGTCACGGTCTACGTCGACTTTGACAACGTCGCCTTGCTGAAAGACAAAGCACTGGTTGCGGTCAATGGAATCCGCAAGGGGAGTGTCGAAGATCGACACACAGTGAATGTCGACGGAATGATCAAGGTGCGTGTTACTCTGCGCGTCGACGAAGACTTCATCAAGATGTGTTGTTTGGGGACGGAGGCGAAGATCGCTCAGGAATCTCTCCTTGGCGACAAGTTTGTCGATATCATCCCCAAGCTTTCGGGTGAGCCGCTGCAAGCGAAAGACGGTGAATACACCATCCCCGGCCAGGACTTCAGCGATTGGATGACCATGCTGAGTGGACTCACGGACAAGATCGGCGGCATTCAGGATCTCATCGGCAACGCCAATAAGTTGGTCGTCAATTTGAACGACAACTTCTTGTCGAAACCTAATGCCGACAACGTCGCTTTGATGCTCCAGGATGCGACCGACCTCATGGCAGAAACAAAAGACGCCATGACCAAACTCAACCGAAGCCTCGACGGCCCGGATGGGATCTTAACCAAAGGCAAAGAAACTCTGTCGAATACAGCCGATCTCACTGGAAGTTTGAAGGAAGATTATCCCCGGATCCGTGACCAACTCTTGGCCACAGTAAAGAAAGCTGATGTTCTCCTCGACTCCGGCAACGCCCGCATCAATCGCATCGGGGAGATCCTTGAGGAAGCGAATCCAAAGTTGCAGAATATTCTGGCGAATGTCGACAAGAGGTTGCCGCAGACCTTCGATGGCGTTGATCACAGTTTGTCCCAGCTTGATACGACCTTGGAAGGGGCCGACGAACTTGTTCGAAACAAAGACCTGGCCGCTGCTTTCTATGATATGCGTGTCACTCTCCAGGAGATGACATTGACTTTGCGCGCACTGAGAGCCGATTTCTCACAGATCATATTTGGCGGACCGGGAACAGCCCAAGCTGCAGTTCCGGATCCAAAGAACAAAATCAAGGATCGAACAGACGGAAGGCCTTCTCGTTATGGCTACTGATTGCAAGTTCAACAGAATCTTTGAGCCGCATTGTCGCTCTCTTCTAATCTTAGCAATGGCGTCAGTCTTGCTTTCTGCTTGCGGCTCAAGTGATGTATTGGTCAAAGGGCCATACATGCGCGGCGTTGACCACTACGACATGGGCGAATACCCTCAAGCGATTAGCGAGTATCAAGAGGCCTTGTCGGACAACCCAGAAGATCATCGCGTGCATTACAACCTGGGGCTTTGTTTTCACGACATGTACTTGGATTCCAAAGGCAAAGAGGGGGCCGATGCTCTCTTTGACAAGGCCCAAGCAGCCTACCGCAAAGCTCAATCTTTGACGGAAAACAAAGCACGTGCCCAAGTCGCTGAAGCGAAACTCGTGTGGGATTCTGGCGATCACGATGTCGCTATCACCATGCTTTCGGCCATTAACGGTGACGATGGTTCAGGCCAGGCGATGCCAGCTTGGACTCGGGGGACGATGTTGTTGGCGGATGGACGCGGTGAGGAAGCCACGGCTGCTTTTGAGGATTCTCTCGCTGCGGACGAAAATTACCTACCAGCGATTACAGCCCTAGCCGATCTCCACACAAGGGCCGGTCGTCTTGATGAAGCTGGCGTTTTGGTAGAAAAAGGACTCAAGAAGTCGCCTCATGACGTGACACTCTTGATGTTTAGCGCCTGTATTGCTCAACAGCGAGCCAAGCTTGCTAACTCCCAAGAAAAAGAGAACCACTGGCGCGAATGCCTCTTGCGTTGGCGCCTCGCCGAAGCATTGGTGCCAAGCGACTGGGAAGTGCTTTATGGTATTGCCGTTTGCGCTGAGGCTCTTGGCCAAAACCAATTAGCCGTTCGTTACCTATGGTTCGCCAGAGACAATGCTTCGGACGCCGCTGTTTCCAGGCGCGGTCACAACCCGGCCTTGCTGCGGGCGGACATCAAGAAACGGCTCATTGAACTCTATCCTCAACTGGCCGCTGGAGAATAGGAATCGCCGGAGTTGGGGGTGGTTGGCACGGGCCTTTTGCCTGTGCCGCAAATTCCACTAGTAGGTCTTGATGGTGACGATCCTGCCATTTACAAACTTCATTTTGACCCCTTGGTCTTCGTCTGCTGCTCTTTGAAGTGTTGGCATGAATGCCGGGTCGACTCGCTCTCTGAGAATACGATAGTAGATATCGCCAACGTGGAATTCGAACCACTCTTGCCCTATAGAATTGGCACCTTCACCGAATTTTCGAGTCGAAACCTCGAAGGGCTGATTGAAGTCCCTTCTCTTGGATGTGCGCTGAAGGTCGTCCGGTGCCCCCGCGACCCATTGGTCTTCTTGAGCATCGAAGTACTCGATCGGTCCCTGGTAGCTATTCGATGCGCAGGCCGAGGCCATACTCAGCATAATAACTGCAAGGACTGATTGGCAATGTGTTTTCATGATTCTTGATCCTATGCCTGCCGCTCAAAATCAAAGGTAGATGTGGCACTTGCCATTGTCAAGCTTCACCTTTTCACTTTCTTATTGGTGCGTTGTGAGCCCTTTTTGCGGGTGAACTCAAGGTCCGAAGATTGTCTCCAAGACGAGGCTCTTGACGTTGCAAAGGTGCCAGTCTTGTTCTTCACGTGGGACTGTTGAGGTGATCAAGATGGGACCGTCCTCGGGGTGAGCGGCCAGGCGTCCGTGCGATCCTTTCACGAGGGACGTATCGAGAGGAATGACGTCCATCAACATACGAAACCCCAGTTTCTTCTTGAGCACTTTCAAAGCGATCTTTGCCTTCAGAAAAGAGATTTCCGGGTCGGCAAAAAGCTCAACGGGGTCATAGCCAGGTTTGCGATGAATATCGACGGACCTAGCATAGTCCGGTGCCCGCTTGTCATCGAGCCAAAAGTAGTAGCTGAACCATCGATCCGTTGCCGCGACGCACACCAACTCTCCACTCCTTGCATGGTCGAGCCCAAAGGTCGCTTGCTCCTTGCGATCAAGAACGGCGTCAATCCCTGGTGTTGCCTCCAGGACTGATCTGACCGCACCAAGGTGTTCTTCGTCGCGGACATAGACATGTGCCAACTGGTGATCGACCACAGCGAATGCAGCGGAAGCGCCGGGGTCGAGGTTCTCCAAATCAAGATGTGGTTGTATCGTCAAGAATCCCGCCTCCCGCAGGATGCGATTGATGTGCACAGCCTCATTCACTTCGGTGATGCCGTATTCTGAGACCACGACGATTTCGCGGCCAGATTCTTGTGCTGCCTGGATGAGAGGAGCTAGGCAATCATCCAGTTCCTTGAGGTCGGTTCCAAGTCCTTGGTGGCGAGGTCCGAAGCGTTGCAAGTTGTAGTCCAAGTGGGGGATGTAGACCATCATCAAGGTGGGATCTTGCTGCTGCATGGCTTTGATCGATGCTTGGGCGATCCAATTACTGGAGCGTATGTCAGCTGCTGGACCCCAAAAGTTGAATAGAGGAAAGGGGGGGTAGTCTTTCTCAAAGAGCTCGCGAAATGCCGGAGGGGCCCCGTAGATTCCTGGCAGTTTCTTGCCATCAGCGCAATATAGAGGTCTTGGCGTCAGAGATGAATCGACGTTGGCATACATGTTGTACCACCAAAACATGTTGCAAACGGTGAACTTCTCATCGCGTTTACGGGCGGCATCCCAGAGCTTCTCACCTTGTACAAGCCTGTTGCTTTGGCGCCACAACCAGACCTCGCTCTGATCGCGAAAATACCAACCGTTGCCGACAATGCCATGCTCATTGGGCATCAATCCTGTGAGCATGCTACTTTGCGCGCTACATGTGACACCTGGAAGTATGCCCGTCATGGGGCTTGTGAATCCAGCACGGGCAAGAGCACTCAAGGTTGGAGTATCTTCACCCAAGTGGGCTGGTGTCAAACCCACGCAATTCAAGAGCAGCAGTTTCTGCATGGTGATTAGCTATTTGTTTCGGCCTGAGTGAGTGGCGATCTCAAGGCATGATCGCTTTTGAGGAGCTTCTCGATCATCGCACGGATGATGTTGATGGCAATGTGGTTCTTACCACCCCGGGGTATGATCAAGTCGGCTTCGCGCTTGCTGGGTTCGACAAAACTCAGGTGCATGGGCCGTACGTCTTTTTCGTACTGATCCAAGATTTCTTCCAAGGTACGTCCTCTTTGCACCATGTCCCTGCGAATCCGTCTAAGCAAGCGAATGTCATCAGGCGTGTCGACAAAGAGCTTTATGTCCAAAATGTCCCTGACGCGCTTGAAACAGAATGGCAAGATCCCTTCAAGAACCACAATGAGGGGTGCGTTCAAGCGGATAGTCTCGGACTTACGGTTATGGTTGACATAGTCATAGATGGGCACTTCCACAGATTGACCCTGCTGCAGAGCCTCCAGATGTGTCATGAGCAACTCAACATCAAAAGCGTCCGGATGATCGAAATTGACTAATCGACGGGCATCAAGGTCGAGATGACTGAGATCTTTGTAGTAGGAGTCAAGGACGATGACGGCGACGGACTTTGGCCCGTATTCTTCAACAATGCGATTCGAAACCAGAGTCTTTCCTGATCCGGACCCGCCAGCAATACCAATTAAGATGTGCTTGTTGTTCATCGGAGGCTCCATGACATGGTTTGTCTATCATAGCGAAGGAGAGGCTGTGACAAAGCCCTCATTTTCGCGCATGAGATTGGGTATTATTGCAAACGAGCGGTCATGGACCTGTTCATGAAGACGAGCACGGTGTCGCTGCTGGTGACAGCAAGGCCGCGAATTGTTCAGGTTAGGCAAGCTGGGCCACTGGCAAGCCCAATTGGGCCTGATAGACTGCCACCATGGTCACAAGCGACAGCATCTTGAGTACGAGTGAGTTTGAAACAAAAGGGGTTCTAAGTCGGACTCTCACCACACGCGACTTGCTCCTGGGTGGCCTATTTGCCGTCATTGCTATCTTGCCCTATTTGGACGTTGTTGCGGCTTTTCGGTCTGATGATGTCCTTCTTATTGCCCAGGGCAACGAGAATTCGCCGCTGGGTGGCCTCCTAAGAAGCATGATGCGCCCTTTTGGCGACACCCGCAGTATCGAATTTTACCGTCCTTTTTTTACTTGGAATTTCTGTATCGAGAGTCATTGTTTTGGCGACCGGCCGGGCTCCTATCAGCTAGTGAACTTCTGTCTTCAGGCCTTGTGCTCTTTTCTTGCTTACTTGTTCAGCGTGAGACTCCTGGGTCGGCGTGCTGCCATCTTCGCCACCTTTTTGTTTGTCCTTTCGCCTTGGACTGCCAATAACATGGGTTGGATAGCAGGGCGGTGTACCGTGGTTGCAACAATTGCCATGTTGGGTGTTGGTTTGTTGCACGATAGGGCCCGCCGTTTGGGCATGGCCCTATCAAGGGCTGCCTTCGTTTTGGCATTCGTTGGCGTCTTCTATCGAGAGACAGCCTTCCTTGCGCCCCTTTTTGCTCTGGCCTTGGACGTCACCGCGGGGCGCAAGTTGACATCGTCTCTCAAACCCATTTGTCTCTACACTTTGCCTTTTCTTATTTACTTGGTGGCGAAGAAACTTGTTCTGGGCACAGTTCTGGGGGGCTACACGAGCCTCGCGGTTATCAGGGGCGCGGAAGGCGGACTTTTTAGTTTTTCGGCTCTGGATTTTGGTCGCGCATTCGTCAGGCTAATTGGGGCAGCTCCTGAGCCCTTTGATTCGACTTTCGACAATGTGTCTCTCGTTATTTTGGCGCTCGCCTCACTGGCCTTCCTATTTGCTCTTGCAAAAAATGGTTGGCGCCAACCAGTGTTTTGGTTGCTTACCATTTTCGCTCTTGGTCATGGGTTGCTCCTATGCATGGCAGATGCCGTGGTCCAAGTAGGAACGGCCCAGCGATGGCACTCGGTAGTTTGGGCATTGACGGCGTTACTCGGTTGTGGATTGGCAAAGATGCCCAGAGCATGGATGTCCTGGGGTCTTGTTGTGATCATAGCGACGCTCCAAACGCATCGTTTGCGTCTGCATCTGGACGACTATGATTCTTCGGCAAGGCTTTCCCGTGAGTTAGCAAAAAGCATCAATGACTCTGTTGAGAAACAGGTCTTCATCTACAACTTGAAACCTTATGTGGGAGCGGCGCCATTCTTTGAAATAGGTGCGGGTCAATTTGCCTTGCCTCCATTCGGTTCGGGGCAGAAGTCTGTCTATCCCATCGTCTTGTTTAATGCCTATGGAGCCGATCCACGTATTTCCCAGACACCTATCGCCGCTCAGCTGCTCGATCGTGGAGAATTAGCCAGCGTCTTTTGGATCGACTATGAAAGTGGCCAGGTCTTTGATTTTCCTCCCTCTAAACTTCGGGAGTCTCTTGCAGCTTTGGAGGAGATCCCAAGACTCGTGATGTCCGAACCCAAAAGTGAGGTCGTGGTCGCAGGATCAAAAAACCGTCTGGCTTTTGCTGCCGTGGGCATAGAACGCGTTGAGATCCATCTTGTCTGTCCGGTGGTAGAGATTCGCCTCTCTCGAGTGCGGGGCACAGAGCGGTTTCCGCAAGAAGCTGAGACGTTCAGCGAAGACCTCGAGGAAATTCTCTCCATGGCGAGCCACATGATTCGTGGGTCCAAAAGTCGAGCTTGGTTGTGGGTGGTCGCCTACGCCGCCAACGACAAGGAGAGAAATCCAATGGCGGTGAGCTCCTTCATTGAAGTGGAACTGCACCAGGAGCGACGGTAGATTTACGGCGCCATGAGCATGGCAATGCCATTTGAGGCGGCAGGCGATGGCGTGACTTCATAGAACTGGATCCACACATAGATCCCGGCGATAAACGGAAATTGCCGCGAGATTCCTGGGGCATTGAGTTCGCCAAAGAAATCGAATCCGAAGGCTCCTTGGTCGACAAGGTTGGCCGAATCAATCGCTATCAGAAGAGGGAACCCAAAACTCAAGGGGACGTTGGCTGGGGCGAAACTGATGCCGAAGAGACCCTGTCCCCCCGCGGTTCCAAAAACGCAAGACATTGTTCCTGTGAGGGAGCTGGGATTGCCATTGTCTGGTGTCCAGGTCAATCGCAGACGGGTGAAACCCAGATTGGCCCCGTAACTAAAGGTCGGCAAAACCGGTGAGAGAAAAACCGTAGCACTCCCGGAATCTGGAGCGTTGTTGTCATCTTGCCGGGCGCCGACGAAAAAGTCTGCGAAGCCATCGCCGTTAAGATCTCCGGCAGAACTTACGGCGCTGCCGAATTGGTCCTGTGCGCTATCGCCGTCGATAGAATGGAGAATACTCCCGTCTCGTCCCGAAAGGATTTCGACGCTGCCTGAATTGCTTCCATTGTTGTCGTCATTCCATGCGCCGACGATTACATCTGCAAACCCATCCTGATTGACATCACCGGCATCGCTTACAGACTCACCATATTCATCTCCGGCGTTGTCACCATAGAAAGAATGCAGCAAGGCCGAATCTGACCCGGAAAAAACCAAGGCACTACCCGCGGCAATGCCGTTGGTGGCGTCGCTGGGAGCGCCGACTATGACATCGGGGATGAGGTCAGCGTTGACATCTTGGCCGCCACTCACGGACCAACCCAATTGATCCCCGGCCGCAGCACCGTCAAAAGTGAAACGGGTAGATCCGGCGAATCCGGAAAATAGACGGGCACTACCAGACTCAGATCCGTTGTTGTCGTCGCCAGGCGCGCCGACAATAAAGTCGCCGAATCCATCGCCATCAACGTCGCCCACGCCGTCCACTGAAAAACCAAATTGATCGAAGGGTGAATCGCCGTTCAGAGTGTAGAGAGCTTGTCCTGTCGTGCCCGAGAAAATTCTCGCGCTTCCGGAATCTGTGCCGTTGTTGTCGTCTTGGAGAGCACCAACGATGAGGTCCGCGAAGCCG
>JAJRYU010000579.1 GCA_024275615.1 Planctomycetota bacterium | reverse complement strand
GCATTTGTCTTTTCGAACTCGCCCATGCCATTACACACGCCAGCTTTGATCCTGAACTGAGCCAAAGCAATTGGCAATTGTTGATTCAACCGGTCAAGGAGATCCTTGCCAGCATTGTACTCGGCGGAGGTGTGGGCGCGATTTTGGTGGGAGCCACCAGAAAAGTTGCTCGGACAGATCGCATCACCGCCCTTTCGATCATGGCCATCCTCCTCACGGTAGGACTTGCTGACCAGTTTGGCGTCCCTGTGATGCTATCCTGCCTCTTCTTGGGCATCACTCTTGCGAACCTCACACCTGAAAAAGAAGAAATCGGTCACAAAGTATTCGAGAATTTCGAGTACGCCATTTACGCCATTTTTTTCACAGTGGCGGGAATGGAACTCGAAATTAAGTACATTCTCCCCGCAGGCGCCCTGGCACTTGTAGCTTTTGTTGCACGTTGCGCGGGCAAGTTCTTATCTGCCAACTTAGGAATGCGGCTCGCTGGCGCAACAGACCGGATCAGGCGTTGGTTAGGGGTAGCACTCTTTCCTCAAGCTGGGCTCGCTGTCGGTTTGATGCTCCTGGTCACGGAAGATTCCGCCTTTGCCAGTATTCGCGATCTCTTTCTCGCCGCCGTCCTCACCATGGTGCTCATGGCAGAGATTGTCGGGCCTATCCTCACCAAGATGGCGTTACAAAGATCAGGTGATGCCGGCCAGGATCGTGCGCGAATCATCGACTTTCTTCGCGAAGACAACATCACGACCACTCTAGGCGGCCCGGGCCCGGCAGATGCCATCCGCCAACTCGTTGCGCTCACGGTGAAATCCAATCGCCTGAAAGTGAGTCCAGAAGAGATCTTCAGACAAGTGATGGAGCGCGAAAACGAAGCTTCAACTTGTTTGGGTGATGGCCTCGCTTTACCTCACGCTAGGATCGACATCGAAGAAGAAATCACCGGCGCCATGGGTATCAGTTCGGAAGGACTCCATTTTGATTCTTTCGATGGCAAGCCGGTCCACTGCATGGTGCTCATCTTGACACCGACCAATATGCCCGAACGACACCTTGAAGTTCTTTCGGCGCTCTCAATGGCAATTGGCACAGATCGATCCATCCAACAACAGCTCTACCACTGTGATACGCCAGCCCATGCCTATGAGTTGCTCCACGTGAACGAGGGCACTGCTGACTTCAATGTCTTCCTAGAAGAAATGAAATGACTGGACCATCACAAGACCTACTCGCCCAAATCTTCGAGTTTGATCGTCTTGTCTGCCCCAAGGAATCTCTCACCCAGATTGGTATACCACTTGCGAACTTGAGGCAGACGTAAGCCAGTTGCTGCGACGGACTCACCAGTTAGGATGATGTATTCTCCGTCCTTTTTCTGACTGTCGTGATAGAACAAGTAACCCACCATGGCATGGGTCGTCACGTCGAAGAAAAAGTGCCATGTGTCTTGTCCGACGCCCCTGTCGTAGGTCGTGCGAATGGCATCAACACTCCTCCCATTGAATTCTTGTCGCCAAGATAGCGGATGGAGTCGCGTCCCCGGATCACGCAACTTCATCGGTAAGCCGTAGAGATACTCGTAGTAATTCCGGGTCACTTGAATCCGTTTGGGATTCAAGCGAAACTCTGACCTTTCCTGAGCAGAAATATCGCTGCGACCATCAACTGTTGCCACGACGTGCTCGGCCAAGATGTCGATCTTGACCTTTCTCTTCTTGCGTACTAACTCAATTTGAAATCGCCCCTTGGACGCCTGTGTGACAAAGTTTGTCGTCTTCGACGATCCATCGGGCCGCCCTTCTTCTATCGCCAGGGCAAACTTGTGAGTGCCCCAGTGACCATGAGGATCATGATATGAAATGGCCAGATCGAGAATCGCCTGCGCCGAAGAATCCGGGGCGAGCTTGAGGGAAAAAGCCTCAATCGCCGCCAAATGAGCCCGTGCCGCGGCGTCAAATCTACCCAGAGAATTTTCTATTCTCGCAGTAATCTCATCTACTGGATGACCAAGGACGATTGAAGCCACTGACTTGATCGCTTCACGCTCCCATGCGTGCCAGCGTCTCGCCAGCTTCTGCTCCTCTTCCCAAGTAGCAAACCACACGTCCCGCCTCTTCTCAGAAGAAAGATTGAAGGCCTTGGTGAGACGTCTTTGCGCCGTATCAGTTTCCTGTTTCAGTCGTTTCAAAGCCGCTTCCTCAACAAGCGCCAATGTCCACAGGGCAGTCTTTCTTGCCGCGCCTGCAATAGCCATGGCCGTGACGCCATGAACGGTAGCCACGTTGCGAATCGATCGAGGATCGACCTTGTCTGGGGTGTCTAAGTTTGTCGACAGAAAAGGGTCGTCATAGTACCAGGACAAGACAGTGGGGATTCCTCGTTCCAAAAGTTCGTCATGATCACTGCCGCCCTCAAAGGGATTCTGAAAAACTCGCCAATTCGTTCTTCTTCCTTGGTTTTCAACAAAGAACCACATGAGGGCATTGAAGTAGTGTCCCGGTGGCGGCGTTGCGCCCAGGCTCCGAAAACCCCAACCACTGCGGCGATCACCCAAAGCTCGATCAGCGCGCTTGCGAGGCGAATCTGTACTTGGGTCGGGATAGCGCTCGAAACGATAGATACCTAGTGTCGTCTCAGTCTTCGCCCCGGTCATGTCGGCATTGAAAGCCGCGATCGTCCGACCTGATGAACCCAAAGTGCTCAGCCACATGTCGGTTCCAGCATGCTCTGCGCCAAAAAGAAATGTCAGAGTTCGCTTCGGTCTTGCCAACGATCCGTCTTTGATGCCGAGGGCAATCATCCTGGCTAGCTCGGCATGTGCTGCGACGCCAGTAGCGTTGTTATTCGCCCCCGGACGATTGTTATCCATGTGGCACACGAAAAACACGCGCTCGCCAGCCGCATCTGTACCGGGAATCTCGGCGACAAGCGCTCGCTGGCGTCCCTGCAAAAACTGGGATTGAACTCGAACGCGCAATTTCAGCGGCCCAGAATTCAGGGCGGCCCGCAAGCGGTCCCCAGTCTGGGGAGATATCTTGAGGGCCCACGAAGACCGCGCTTTCAGCTCCTTGATAGCGCCACCAACAAGGGAGGCGTAACGCACCATGTCAGGATAATCTTGGTAGAAACTCTTGCGCGCCAGATTGTCCGAGATAATGCCAACCGCCCCCCGCTCCACCACTGCACGTTGGTACATCCGATTCGCCACACCTCGGCCGAAGACAATCTTCCCTTTTACATCGATACTTTCGTAGTCGGACTCCTCCGTACCAACAGGAATTTCGACGACCTCCGCCACCACACCCTGCTTCGAGGTCGAACCAGAAAACCGTGTCAATAGAGTCGGGTTTTGAGGGTAAGAATCCAGCACAAACGATGGTGATCCAAGAACTTCAACTTGAGCCGAAACGGGGTTCCATGCAAAGGGATAAAGTGTCAAGGAACCATCGAGCACATTCAAGCTGCCGGCTTTTTCAAATCCAGAGTTCTTCAGATAGTCACGAACATAATCAACTGACTCATTGAAACCTGGATTACCACCTCCCCTTGTCCGCCAGCGAGCGCTCAAAAAACGCACGATTCTCATGGCACCCTTCGAATCGAATTGACTGTCGAACCAAGGGGCAACGTCTTGAGCGCAAGTCGTGGAGGCGAAAGTCAACAAGAACAACGAGACACGGACAAGTCGATTAAACATTCTGATCCCTCGAAACGGGCAGGTGGCATGATGTTCGAACAAACGATTCCCTTTCAACTGTAGGGAGCCAAGAGCAAGGCGTCAAACACGAATGAGCGCTGTACGCCTGTTGAATTCACTGGCATAATGGACCAATGCAACAAAACGGCCGGCAGCTCTATTTTCTCTTGGCAATCTGCCTCTTGGCGTCGTGCGCACAAGTTGAGGAAGAAATCCCTGCTCCCCTGCCGCTTCGACTTGGCATTTGGCGAGCACAATTAGAAACACCGGGAGGTCCTCTGCCATTCGGACTGGAATTGACTGATTCGCAGAAAGGAGTCGTGGGGGCTTTCATCGTCAATGGCAAGGAACGCATCGAAATACCACAGGTTGGCATCATCGGTGACACCTTGACTCTCAACATCGATCACTATGACTCCAAACTCGAAGCTAGGATCACCGCCAACGGCAAACGTCTACGCGGACGATGGCGAAAAAGACGAGGACCAGATCGTTGGAGTGAGCTTCCTTTTGAAGCACGTTTCGGTGATGGGCGCCGATTTAGGAAAGAACCTCGTCCCGCAGGCACGTCTTTCGATTTCTCCGGGCGTTGGCGGGTCAAGTTTGCCACCGACGAAGAAGATGCGGTTGCTCTTTTTAGACAGTCGGGCAGGGATCAATGGGAAGGGACCTTTTTGACAACAACAGGCGACTACCGCTTCCTGGCTGGGTCACGGGACGCAAATCGACTGAGGCTTTCTTGTTTTGATGGAGCCCATGCCTTCCTGTTCGACGTTAAGTCCGACTTGGGAGGCGATCTTTCTGGCGACTTTTGGAATTGGGACAGTTGGCATGACACATGGTCCGCACGACGCGATGATGAAGCAGAGTTGCCGGACGGATTCGCCCAAACCAAGTGGAATGGCAAGAAGACTCTTGAGACTTTGGAATTCCCAGATCTCAACGGGAAGATCCAAAAGATCTCTGAGCTCATGCGAGGTGGCAATGCCATGATCCTGCAGATCTTCGGTTCTTGGTGTCCCAATTGCCATGACGCAAGTGAGTTCTTGGTCGAACTCGAACGAACTTATGGTACCCAAGGACTCAAAATTTGCGGTGTGGCTTTTGAGTTGAGCGGAGAATTCGAACGCGATACGCAGCAAGTTCGGCGTTATGTCCAACGTCACCAGATCGGTTGGCCCATTGTGCTGGGCGGAATTGCAGACAAGAAAACGGCCACCCAATCGTTTGGCGGCGTCGACTTTATTCGCTCGTATCCCACATTCATTTTTTTCGACAAGGACGGCAAAGTCGCCGGCGTCTACTCTGGGTTTTCAGGCCCGGCTACGGGTGAAGCTCATGTACGCCTGAAAAAGCGCATGAGAAAACTTGTCGAAGACCTCATCGCAAGATCTTGAAGTCACTGGGCCGAAATCGCCCAAGTCAGAAGAAAAATCAGGACAATCCAGGCGGCGATCGCTCTCCTTGTCGCTCGTTTGGCTCTGTCAGCCTCCCACCACGTGCGCGGCCTGATGCCACTCAAAAGGAACACCGACACGGCGGCGAGATTTGCGCCCACAACGTTGGTCACAAAGAGAATAAAACTCTTGCTCGCCAACGCCGATTCTCCATGGGAAAACAGAAGAACAGTGCACAAAACTGGCGGTAAGAGTGCCACAGCCACCATGACGCCAACAAGATTGCCTGCGGCATTGTGGATGTAGGCCAAAGCACCTGCTGCTCCTGCGGCCAACGCGAGAATAACATCGCCGCGGTTCAGCTCGGTGCGCGCCAGAATTGCACTGGATTCAACAACCCTTTGGTCGGTGAAATAAAGGACAGCACTGACAAGCAAACTCGCGACAATGGTAACGAGAAGCCCCTTGAGGTTGGTCCACAGAGATTTCCGCGCCAACTCCTTGTCGCCCAACGTCGTCGCCAAGGCCAAAGCCATGTTTGGTCCCAGAAGCGGAGCAATCACCATCGCCGCAATGATGATCGCCGTATCCGATCGCACCAAGCCAATGGCAGCCACAACCGTAGCAATGATGACGTTGAGGTAGAAGTACGAGTTGGCGGCAGCGCCGCCAGCGATATCGACATAGAGTTCTTGGCGACTCAGACGGTCAGGCTGTTTCTCTTGGGTCTTTGACTCATCTGCCTTGTCAGACTTGTTTCCCTCTTTGGAGTCCGCGGGCTTGATAGCCGGGATGGTCGCTTCCACCTGATTCAAGAGCAGGCGAAAGCCCGGTTCATTCGCATGATAGGTTTCCATCTCATCGAGGAGAGCTTCGGTCGATTTCATTTCTACAAGGACTTGAATCTGGCAGCGCCCATCCGCGAGTTGGCGACTCCATTTCTCTAGCACCTCATGCCGATCGAGGATTTCGTTGATCCGCGTCTGGCTGGAATCAGAGGCAATAATCTCGATCAATCTCAATGCCATGATGAAACTCAGACCTTTCTCGTGAATGGACCCCAATATACATTTTGTACCAATTCAGGAACTTGTCTTCGGGATCTTCGCTGAAATGGGAGAAATTTGGTACGCTCATCGAGCATTCCAACAGTGCGATCTCCCGAGGTCCGCGCCCAACAAGGGACGCCCCATGCTCGTTAGCCTACTGAATTCACGACCATGCAAAACGGCTTTTCTCGTGATCATCATGATCATGTTGACCTGCGGGAAAGAGCGCTTGTCAGCGCAGTCTCTCGTCACTCCAACCTCCCCTCCCGGGCCACCCTTCGAAGGAGCAGTCTTTGATGTCAAGTCCCTCAGCGGAATCAACGTCACCGGATTCACCGTTCCCCTTGCGAACAACGCTGGGCAGAACGTTGTGCTCATTGGCCTTTGGAAACTGAATACGCTGGGTAGCTTTGTTGGCCACGAAAACACTGAGGCAGCGTGGACTCCTATAGGCGGAGCAGTCGTTCAGAGCTCAAGCTTGGCGACGACACCCATCGGTGGATTCACTCCTGTGCCAATCCCACCAGGAGAAACTCAAGCATTCTATGTCACATTCCTCGCTGGCCCGACGCAAAAGTTCACGTCAACAACGCTTCCCTTGGGAGGTGTTCTTGCCGCGAATTTGGACGCGGAAATTCATATTGGACGAGGCGGGGGGCCCGACCAATTTGATTTCAACTCAATCCCCGTCGGCTGGGCCGGTGCTGTGCACTACTCACCCATTCAAACCTTCAACGATGATGTGCAACTTGAGAGCATTGTGGCTCCCGCTCATGACGGTCTGGGTTGTCGTACCTTGTCTGCAAATGAAGTTGTCACCATAGATGTGAGGAACACAGGATTCAATTCCCTGCCGTCAGGAACGACTCTTGTGGTTTCCTATCAAGTCGGTACAGGTTCGCCAGTCACCGAGATCGTGACCACGACTGCGACTGTTCCCTCCTGGGGTACGGTCACTCACACGTTCGCCACGGCCGCCAATCTTTCCGCTCCAGGGGCCCACACAATCATCGCCAACGTGACCTTGGCAGTTGATGTTAACCCTAGCAACGATACGCTCTCGGCGACGGTGGTGAACGGCGGCCAATTCCAAGTGACCAATTTCCCATACACGCAGCACTTTCCCGTGCCGACACCATTTCTCTCTCCCATTCCTTTGCCTTCGGACTTCGTCAACGAAACGACCGATGCTGTGGGCCCAAACTCAGACTGGATTATTCGTAGTTCCGCAACGCCCAATTCTGGGACCGGACCGTCCAGCAGCTACACAAACAGCTACGCCGTCAACAGCGGATTCGCCTACGTTGATGGTGGCAGCGTTCATGCCGCGGTTAGCCTGCGGACGCCTTGCTTTGATTTCAGTAACCTGAGTCTACCAGCCATGTCGTTCTTCATGCATTCCTTAAACGCAGACACGCAAGGTAGCCCGAACACGCTCGCCATCGACGTCCATCTCTTCCCAGCAAACGTCATTTCCATTGACGTCTTTGGGCCCGAGGGAGATACCGGCCCGAGCTGGGCCTTTCGCACTGTTGATTTAAGCGCATTCGCCGGACAGAAAGTCCAGATCGTCTTTCGCGCCACATCCTTGCCGCGGTTGCAAAACCTCACTCATGACATTGCCATCGACGACATTTCTGTTGAGGACAATGCTCAGTCCCTTGGGCAAGCACCTCAACTAGGTTTGGCTGTCTTGGACATCAACGCCCCACGGAACTTCAACTCTCATCCGCTCAACTTGGGCTTTGGCGGTCCTTACTTCACAACCATTTCGCCAGGAGCCAACCTAGTATTCAAGATGTCTGGGCAACCGTCCAGCCCAGTCATCATGTTCTCCGGCCCACTCAATCCAGTGGCTGCATCCTACCCAGGAATCGGCACTATCGATTTGGGTGGTCCTGTCAATCTCATGAATGGCATTCCAACTTTGCTGACTTTGATTGGTGATGGTTACGCCCCAGGGATCTTCAATTCCTTTTTCCAGACCGACACCTTGGGGACGGCACAAATCGGGTTCACTGTGCCCGGTCTGCCTCCGGGTGTACTTGGCAATTTTCAGTGTGCCGTGGCAACAGCAGCCGCTCCTGGCCTGGCCCTGTCAAACGCCGTTCAAGTTGTTTTACAGTAGGCGCAGACGAAAGAGAGTCAATCGGCCCGACGACGATCATAAACGAACCGCGCCACAAGGCGCATCATCGTCCGATCGTGACAGGCTTTGGCCGCCTTCGTTTGTGAATCAAAGACGCCCTTTTTGTCTAACTTGCGAATCTCTCTGAACTTGATCCCCAAGCGTTCGATCGCGTAACTCTTGCGCTCGTCAGAGGTCTTCATCCTCTCGTTGACGAACCCCTGCAAGACAAAGTGATTGGCGCTATCCACGACGACACCGTGGCCAATCTTGAACCATGATGCCATGCTCCCGGCACCCCACCGCGTGGTTGCATCCGTACTGTCCACAAGCACATGAACTCGATCTTCGTCGCTGGGCACAGGCAGTTGGTTGCCCGCAACCTGATAGCGGAGTCGGGCGTGACGATCGAAAACGCCACGCAAGAACGGTGATTGGGTGAGTACGGGAAACGAATCAACAGGTCCAGCTCCATTGCCCAAGCCAGGGGCTCGTGCGATCATTCCGGGAAAGGTCTTCATGACTGTATTCGAGACTGCCACACAAGTAGCAAACAGATATCCACCCGAGCGGACAAACCAACTTAGCCTCTCTGAGTCATCGTCAGTCAGGACACCTGGGCAATTGGCAAAGAAGACGGCATTGGGCTGAAGACCGGACTCGAATACTTTTCCCGTCTGCGTGATCACATGTTTGATGCCCAGGACTTCAAGGCTGTCTTCCATCTTGTCTCGAGATTGAGCTAGGACAATCACACGAATGCCCTTGAAAGAACCGTAAGGGTTCTCGCCAAAGCGGTCGTACTTCTCGTCAACTTCCTTTTCGCGCCGCCGAGCCGCGACTTTGTCAACAAACTTGAAGCTCGTTTTTCCAGTCTCCCACCACTTCTGCCAGCGCCTCACGTTCGCGGGGAGGTTCTCGCGAGTCATGCGCTGTAGATAGTCGAGTGCTGTGTCCCGCACGAGGAGGTCCTTGTCTGACAACGCACTGATCAGGGGTGTGACTGTCGCCTTTCGAGCGATTCGCCCCAAGCCGGCGGCAGCCGCAGCTCGAATCAGATAGCTATCGTTTTCGAGGAGTTTCACTAACTCCGGTATGGCGGCGGCATCCTGGGCCTTGCCGAGAGACACCGCTGCTGCCAGGACAACCGGCCACGATGAATCGGCGAGTGACTCCTTTGCCGCGGCGCGGGTCTCTTCGCTAACGAATTCTCCGCACAAGGTCGCCGCTTCTTCACGGACCATGGCATTGTCATCACTTTTGAGCACTTTGGCCACGGCAGCCCCTGCTTTGGCCTCCCCTGTTGCTACAAGCGCGCGGAGCGCCAGCAGTCTGACTTTGGGATTGGAATCGGACTCCGCCACTGTACAGATATAATCGAAAGCAGGGGTCCCACCGAGGCGACCTAAGCTCGAGACAATAGGGCCTTGAGGGCGGCCCTTGCCATTTTCAACAAGTGCGCTGACGCAGGAGTCGCGATCAGCGATGCCAAGATCCTTGCCACCAATACGCCCAAGGAGTCGAGCCAAGGCGGCATTGGCCTTAGCGTTCTTTCCGCCTTTCTTGAACGCCTCTAAGCACCGAGTCGCAACAGTGCTACGCTCAGCGCTTTCACGATTCTTGGCCAACTCTAGGATGGCCTCGATAAGGCGGCGTTCCATGACCAACTTGACATTTTTTTGAGCGAGTCGATCCAAGAGAATAGCCAAGGCCTCGTTCGTACCGCATTGTGCCAACCCACGGGCAGCTGCAGCACGCGCCGTGATGTCTCCGTCTTTGCTGAGAAAATTCGCCAACGTCGCTGGTGCACGGGGATCACTAGTCGCGGCAAGACCGCGGATCCCACTTTGCCGCTCAAGAGCAGATTTCGATTTCAACAACTTCTTGAAACGTTTCCATCCCTTAGGGTAGCCCACGACAACAAGAGCTTCTGCCGCACGGGCCGTGGATTTGCCTTTGAGTTTCTTGAGAAGCAACTTCACCGCCTCTTCTCGATTGAGCTCTCGAAGGGATGTGGCGGCAGCAAGACGAATGGTAGCTAAGGGCCCAGAAACCGCGAGCTTCGCCAAGGTCTTGATGCACTTGTCATTACCACGCTTGGCTAGCCCTTGCGCGGCACGCTCGACAACTTCCCAGTCATCATCACCGCAAGCACGCCGCAGGAGTACTGGCGCCTTTGCGTGCCCGCGATCGACGATTCGTGACACGGCATCAAGACGTTCAGAGACGTTTTTCATCTTGATTTGCACGGCAGGGTCTTTTTCTTGGGCAAAAACTCCTGGCAGGGTCAGCACATTGGCCACAACAAGAACAAGAATGCTGCGTTTCATCGAGAGCTCCATTTCACTATTCCGGGCATGGATGATACCAGGTCACAGTCGATTTTTTTTGGAAAAAGGACGGTACTTGCGCCCAGCTGACGTCCAATTGAGCACACAAGGATAATAGGAGCCCCATGATGATCACCACACGCCTTTTCAACGTTTCAGCCCTCTTTGTCATCGCCTCCATGATTTGGCTGTCGCCACAGTCGAATCAGAGCGAAACGACCAACTCCCAACTCACTCTTTCATTGGGAGATACGTTGCAGGGAGCCTTTCAAGTGTTGGGAGTGCCTGCGATGATTCAGACAAGTACCCAAGGAGTTTCCGAGCTGTACTTCGGCAGCGACTCGGACAAGAGCAACGAACCGACTGTGAGAATCAACAATGGCATTGTCATCTGGCTCAATCCAGATGCAATCCAAAAAGTGAAGAAAGTAGAAATGCCGAAAACGGGGACTTATCTCGGACAAAGCGTCGAGCAACTCGTGCGCCGCTTGGGGCAGCCGGTCCGATTCCTGCATGGCGCTCAGGCGGAGAGAGTTGAGTTCAAGAGTGGATTGAGCGTCTCACTTGCTGATGGGTTGGTAGTTGGAATCACCCAGCGAAGATAGGATCGATTCTATGTAGGGATTGGCCGCGAAGAACCCAGGCGTTTTGGAATTCGAGATACAGGAATGGCGGACACATCTTCGAACACGACTCTTGTCATCGGAATTGTGAATGTCACTTGAGTTCCGCCTCCCGGAATCGACTCCATGAGAATTTTACCACCGTGGCGTTCAACGCCCTTCGAGGCAACGGCCATTCTCAAGTCAACGCCAGCATCCATGTTCACGCCATCGTCTTGAATAGAAACTGTGACAACATCCCCATCTGATCGGGATCCCATTTGGACTACGCCTTTCGCCGAGGCACGATTTAGGGCATCACGTATCAGATCTTCAAGAACACGATTCCATATGTCTCGGTCACCCTTAATCACTGGCAAGTTGCAACGTTGAAACGAAACACCCCTGGCGCCCATTTCTGCCGACAATTCACTCAGAGCCCGGTCGACACAACGGTCAAGTGGTACTTTGTCAAAATCAAGGTCGCGAGATTCCACACAATGCAAGTCTAGGATATCTTTGATTTGCGATTGCATCTGCCTGGCGTCGTCGCCAAGACGACTCAGTTCATCCGTTGTCAAAGACGATAGATTGATGGCTGGGTTGTTTCGCAGGCGGTCACTAATCAAGATGAGATTCTGCACAGGCACAGCTATTTTGGACTGAAGGAACTCGACAAATAGCTCGGTTTCCCGGCACTTCTCCTCCAGCTTTCTTGAGACGGATTGCGACTCGCGACTTTGCGAAGCAAGTTCCTTCTCCTGATTTCTTCGAATCTGTTTTTGCATCGCTTGAAGTCGGCCCGCAAGCAAGTCGATTTCATGAATCCCAGTCGAAGAAATGGGAATCAAGACTCGCGTATCTTGGGAAAACACTTCCGCAGATCGCGCCAACTCTACGACGGGCTGGGATATCTTCCGAGCTTGCGCCATGGCGAAGATGGCTCCGACAATGAGCATGGCAAAGAAGGCAACGATGCCAACATACATGGCCTGTTCGCTGTACTTCGAGACGAGGAAGACGTCCTCTTTCCAAAGTTGCGTTTGGTTTGCAGTCCGCTCATCAAGCAGTCTACGCAAATCCTTGGTTAGGGGCTCGATTTCCTCATTCAACACTGAGCGAGCCAGATTCCAATTGTCTCCGGAACGAATCATGATCGCTTCATTGGCCAGCGTTTCAAATGACTCCGTTTCGCGACCCAAGCGCGCGACGAGTTTTTGTAGCTGTTCTGGCTGCTCACTCGCTTTGGCAACAACTTCTGCTGCCGCTCGAGTCATCTGCTGACAGGACAGGCGAAATTTCTCCTCGTCGGCATAGGTTCCAGTATCCAAACAGACACTCAGATCAGCTCGGGCAAGATTGAAAGACTCAATGATCTTTCCTAACGAGACAATGACGCCCTTGGAGACGCTATTTGGATCTTTCACTAAGAAATCAACTATGGCCTGGGAAGCTCTTGAGGCAGCTTTTTCAACATGTGAGATTTGCAGCAGACGCATGGCCTTCGCAGGCTGATTGCCCGGAGTGCCAGCGACGTCTTCCGCCCACCATTGAGCGACTGATAGGGCATCTGTTTTTTCGATAATCAGGTCACGTAGTTCAAGTGCACCAATCTCTTTCAAGTCATGAAGCGCAGGCAAGATGTTCATGCTCCAAGACTTGGCCCGCCGATCAATCATTTCTTGGGAATTTGACACAACTTGAGCGCGAATAGCTGCGTCGCTGCGATCGATGCCTTGGCGGATTTTGCTGATTGCCATCAAGGTTGGCCCTCGAAGTTCCGCAGACCGACTTGCGGATTCGCCCAAGGACACCAGGTTGAATAGGACAGCAGCAATGGCTGCGGCTCCCATGAATGCGATCAATAAGTGCGAACGCATGAGCCGTCTGGAAATCGTCTTCGATCTACTTGTAACTGCACTCACCGGATAACCATCCTTCGGGGACTCGCTTCAATCGATTCAGCCAAGCCTCTCAAATGTCGTTGAAGCAGGGTGGCTCGTTGAAAAACATCTGAAGGTGTCTTCTTTCCGGGATCATAGGGTGGCAAAGGTTGTGCGAGCTTGGTCTGTCCGTGGAGAAGTTGAATTTCGGCAACAATGAGATTGGCAACGTCCAATACGTCACTGGGACGGACCTGGCTGATTCGATCCTTGTTGACCTTGAGGCTGATCATCTTGATATCAGATGAAGCTCCCATTCGCCGAACAATTCTGTGGCATGCAAGTAGCAGCGTATAGACATCTCGCGGTTTCTTTTCGGGCTCAAGCCTGGGGGTCTTGGGCATCTTTGCTTTCGCAAACTGCGCACGCATTCTTGAGGAATAACCCAAAGCATAGGTCACCCGGCTATAGACATCCTGAGGTTGTGTCTCTCGTTCCAGGAGAAGATTGAGTTGTCTGCTTGCTTGGAGAACGGAAAGATAGAGATCTTCCGGCGACTTGGGCGCTTCCCTTACAGGTGTGGTCCATTCAGTCAGTTCGAGAAACTTCACGCTGGAATCCAGAGCCTTGATAATCTGATCCAATTCAGCATGAACTTGCTGCCACTTTATCGTTCCCGGAGGAATCGGTCTGGGAACCGGAGTTTCGTGAAGCAGCTCGAAGGAAAGCCAGTTTGACTTGGTCTCCAAAGTTCGAACACAAAAGAAAATGTCTCGTACAGTTGCATCAACAACCATCAAGGGCGCCAGAGTCGTTCTTGAACGACCCATGCCGATTCGAAGGGTCTCGAGTTGTGCATCGATTCTGGCGATTCG
>JAJRYU010000578.1 GCA_024275615.1 Planctomycetota bacterium | reverse complement strand
TGTAGATCAGCAGATCCATCTTCACCTTCAGGGGTTCCAACAGCAATAAACACGATCTCTGATTCGGTCACTGCATTTGCGGTATCCGTGGTGAATGATAGACGTCCCTCGCCCACGTTGCGCTTGATCATGGCATTCAGACCAGGTTCATAGATGGGTACCTCACCTCGTTTGAGAGAGGCAATCTTGTCTTCGTTGACATCAGCACAGATGACTGAGTTGCCTGTGTCGGCAAAACATGTGCCGACGACGAGCCCTACATAACCCGTGCCTATGACTCCAATGCGCATGGAATAACTCCAATAGATGAAACGGCGGAACGCATATTTCTAACAGGTAGAGACTTTTGGACAAAGTTTGTCTGTTTATCTCATCGAAATTGATTTTTACCCCGGATCTGGGTAAAAACCTCACAGGAAGCGACACGACTTGCGTCGTGTTTCACCTATCGGACTTTGTCCGGTCGGGCGATTAGCTCAGTTGGTTAGAGCGTCTGGTTTACACCCAGGATGTCGCAGGTTCGAATCCTGCATCGCCCATTTCGCCTACGCACGAATTCGCCAGAAGACAGGCCAGATTCGATCAGCGCGTTCTTTCCTGCTCCTTGGCAAGATCCCAGT
This sequence comes from Planctomycetota bacterium, assembly GCA_024275615.1. Taxonomy (GTDB): domain Bacteria; phylum Planctomycetota; family DRQF01; genus S139-23. The sequence goes on along the minus strand of JAJRYU010000578.1, from coordinate 9,968 downwards.
CGCGATAGTGATAGGGATTGCCATAGCGATCGCGGCCCCGCCACAAGAAGTGATCAAGATGGAGCCTCAAGGATGAGGCCATTTCTTGGTATTGTGCAAGTACGTTTCTCTTTTCTCCTGGGTCATCACGGAGGTCAAAAAGGGCCTCGTATCCGTTGGCGCGATAGTGGTGCAGTTTAAATCGCCCGTCCGGTGAAAAAACCGCATATCCGTCACGAAATGAACAAAACGAAACCAAGGAACGTGGTGGCCAGGCCTTCTTCCTTCCTTCGATCACGTCAGCAAAACTCCTACCATCCATCTTGGGTTTCTTGGCCCCCACGAGATCCAGCAAAGTTGGAGCAATATCGATATTGGCAAGGTCTCTATCATCCCGACCGATGCGTCCCGACCCGGCCTTGATAATCAAAGGAATGCGTAGTTGTTCCTCATAAGGCAAGAATCCACCAAGTCTTCCGTGTTCTCCCAAGCCTGTCCCATGATCAGCAGTGACAACGATGATGGCGTCGTCGTAGATACCCTTGCGCTTCAAGAGTGACACCAATTCACCAAGAAGGTGGTCAACTTTGGCGACTTCCGCGTCATAGCGATCTATGGCAGTCTTTCCGAATTCCACCACTGGCTCTTTGCCCAACCAAGGGGTGTGGGTTCCGGTGAGATGCAAGTAGGAGAACGTCCTTTTGAGGGTCTTGTTTTCCCTGGTTGCCTCGTTGATGAAACCCATGAGATCACTGTTCTTGGGAACATCGGGTTTCAAATCGTCTTCGTTGGAATAGTCACGAAAGTGAAAGCGAACTGCACTTGAGTCTGCTGACCATGAGCGCTGGAAGGCTTCGGCACTCACGCCGTTGTAGTCGTTGCCAGTAACGGTCACGAAGAAGTCTCGATAGCCAACTTCTGCCAAATTGCAAACGAAGAAGGGGGCATGTTCAACCGACAACATGAATCGCGTAGAGTAGCACCCCGTCATCATGTTGCGAATCCCGAGGGTCGTGGCCGTGGCAGAACTCCGGGCGTTGGTCAAAACAAAACCATCCTTCGCCAACATGTCCAGGTGAGGTGTCGTCGGACGCTCATAACCATAAGCCGACATATGATCCGGTCGCGCCGCGTCCCAAATTATCAAAAAGATGGGCGGCAGAGACAGAGGTGTTTCGACCTGCTCAAGATTTGCGACTTCAGGATAGGGATCTTGGGAACTGGGTGCGGTAAATCCGACCACAGCTTGAGTTTCAATGAGTTTGGCCCAAGGCGCAGAAGCCCCTAAGGCACAGAAACGGGAGTACTCAAAAGCAACAAGCCTTACCTCACTCCTCGGAATGTAGGTCCAGGCAGAAAAAGCACCGAAAACGGTCATAGTTGTGGCCACAACCAACGTGACTCGTCTCGGCAAGAGTCTGACCAAAGGAAGCAGAAGTGCAGCTCCAGTGAGGATGGCGAGCTGGGCAAAGGTGTCAAAGAGCTTGGTTCGGTAATCCTCGATGACGGGATATAGAAGGTATCGAAAACCGACCATCAGCAAACCCAATCCAACGGTCATGAAACCCTGCAATTTTCGCGACCGACAAAGAAACAAGGACGCCACATAGCGGACGAAACCGGTGAACCGTCCACTTGCAGTCAAGGAGCGGCGAATCTCCGCCAATTGTGGCGCCAAGGCCATCGCCCCCAGGAGGGTCATGCTCGCAAGGTTCGCCAAGACAGATCCGGTCGGAGCGAACAAGGCCTCGAGACTCAGAATCTCATCACGCATTGTTTGCCAGAATAGATAGAAGACACTGCCGATGAGAGTAGCCCCGATGACATAGTCCAAGGCCCAGGGTGACTTCGGAGTCAATCGACGCAGAAGAAACAACGCCAGAGTCCCGATAACAGTGACACGAAAGAGAATCATGACGACTTTCAGTGCTGACAACGTGGCAAAGCCGGCAAGGGAAAGGGCGTAACTTTGGTAGAGATCGTCCTGCACAATGCCATCATCGAAGAATCTTCCACTGAAGAAATAAAGTTCACCAAGTCCCAAGATCATTGTGACGAATAAAATGGGAAACCAAGCTCGGCCAAGCTCGGACGCGATCGACTTGATAGTGAAGTGAGGCCACATAGGAACCACTTGGCGTCTCCTGTCAGCAACATGAACTACAAGAAGACAAGTGGCGCCAACCAAGGCGAAGTACTCCGACAACCAGCCAGCCACAATCAAGACACTGCCGCTCCCAGCGAGAATCTTGAGGCGCGAGTTAGCGACGGATTTGAAAGTCGGCTTTAAGATATTCTGAACGAAGAGAACCAAAGCCACAATCTGCAGAGGGATGATAGCGGTATAAGCGAAGAACGCTGGACGAAACTCATCAGCTGGAACTGCGCCTGACATTTCAATGCGCCGCAACAAGAGCGCAAGAATCCACAAGAAAGATGCCAGAAGAGCGTTCTTCATGCTGTTTGAGCCTCTGCAACCTTGAGTTCTTCGAGCCAAAGAAGTGTTGCGCCGCAAACAGCTCCAGGGACGGTCAACACATTCAGTCCTGGAATCATGGCGAACCCAAAAACAGCGGCACCAAAGCCGAAAGACGTCATGCGCTTTCGTGCGAGAGCTCGCCGCATTTCCTTGAATTTCAGACCGCTATTGTCCATGGGATAGTCGCTGAATTCCAAAGCGAGCATCCACGAACTGAATGCCCCCCAAATGAAAGGCGCAGCGGGAAAGAAGAGGAGACAGAGAACAAGGACTGGGATAGCCCAAAAGAAATAGTAAAGCAGTTTCTTGGTTTCCTGGAACACCGTGGACGGCAAACCTCTAATGACCTTCGCCCATGGCGACGACTGGGGAGCAATCCCGGTACGGCTTTGCTCCGCAGCTTCCGCCAAGATTGGATTAAACGGACAAGCAACTATCGCTGCCACTATGACGAACGAATAAGCGGTCACTCCCATAGCAATGAGGCCGAACAGCCACCAAAGACTTGAACCTAACCAGCTGAGGAAACTCAGGTTCTCGTCCAACCAAAGACGTGAAGACTCGACGATTGGGTCTAGGAAGTTAATGAAATAGACAAGCGCCCCAATGAAGAGACCGCTTGAAACCAAGATTGGCAGGGCAGCCCAAACACGAACTTTGGGCTTCCTCAACATAGACAATCCTCGCAGGAAGAATGCAGCGCCTCTGAAGAAACTGGTCATTTGGGACGAATTAACCTCAACATTTGACCAAAATCTGGCTTCAAACTCTTGGATTCTCTACCAAGAACGCCAGAAAGTACGTCTTGATAGACGGTACGGAAATCGACATTCGGGCGCAAATCCCCAGCCAGCAAGTTCCCTAAATCAATGTCACCGCCAAAGAGTCCACCTCTTACTTGATCACCCAAGAGCAGAGCAGTGCCAGCAGCGCCATGATCGGTGCCCCGGCTAGCGTTTTCTTTTACGCGACGCCCAAATTCAGAGTAGACCAGAATGGTACTCTCACCAAACCCCAAGTTGCCAAGGAACTTTTGCAAAGCAACAAGGCCCCGTGACAGAGACGCCAAGAGAACGGGCTGTGATTCGTTTTGTACCGCGTGTGTGTCGAATCCTGTGAGATGAGTGAAAAAAATCTGGTTGCCACGAAATGCCTGAGCCAGGGAAGCCACAAGGCCCATTTGCCGGCCGAAATGATCCTTGGAAAAACCATCGGGAGTCTTGCGGCTCGTCGCGCCAATTTTCTTTGCTGCTTCCAAGGCAGAACGAGTCGTCTTCTTGAGGAAATCGGCATCACTTCCTTTTCGTTTTTCGCCCTCAGATGCCTTGCGAATAATCTCTTGTACTTCAGATCCGCCGCCAAATCGGAGGTCATCAAGAGTCTTCAACGTGGTAATCGGAAAAGGTGAGCCCCCAAAACAAAGAGGCAACGGACCATCGGCAAGGTGGAAAAGACTGACATCCAGTTTCTTGTCGACTTTCTGTTGCTCCTTCAGAGCTCTCCCCACCCAACCCCTCTGAGTTTCGACCTTGTCGGTAATCCCGCTATGCCAAATGTCCAAAGAACGAAAATGCGACCGATTGGTAGGCAAGTAGCCGACGTTGTTGATGATCGACATTTGACCAGACTTGAAGATCGGCAACATGCCGGCGAGATTTGGATGAAGCGCGTATTTTTCAGAGATGGGAATCAACTGGTCTTCGGAGCGGAGAAGAGTGGGGCGAAGGAGCCTGAGACTCTTGCTATGGCGGGGAGTCACCATGTTGAGTGCATCGTTACCCCCGGTGAGTTCGACCAAGATGAGTCTTCGTTCTTTTTTTGAATCTGGAGAATGTGCAAATCTCAAGAGCGGAGAAAAACCCAAAGTGAGGGCAGATGCGCTACTTGTCTTTAGAAATTGTCTGCGTTTCATTTCTTGTTTCCTAACCGAGTTGTGCTTCCGGTTGAGCCAAAAAGAATCCCGCGTTTTCAATGAGTGCGTCAAATCTCCTGGGAGGTTTCACTTTCATTCCCAGAAGAACGAAACTCAATTCATCAAGTTGCGTTCGTTCCGGGAGCTTCGATCGGACTTTCAATATACCGTCTTTCCCCTTGGCCAAATCTGTAACAAACCGATAACGTGCGGCGATGGTCGCAGAATTGATCCAGTCCCTCCCTTCGGGCCAACCGGCCACTCCTGGTGGGTTGAACAACTCCTGCCCCATGGCCCGGCATCTCTTGGCCAATTGAGTCGCTGAGAACTTGGCATCAAGGGAGCGAAGAGCTGAAACAACGAATTCAACAGGACTCTTGATACGGCCAATTCTGTATGCCGAATCGAAGAATAGTTCCGAAGCAAAGAAACGCGCCAAGAACTTCCGCATATGAAGTTTCTCCTGACGTAACGCTTCGGCGACTTCTATGATCTGCTGCCTCGGTGGGACCTTTCCCAGATAAAAGCGACAGAGTTTGGCCGCGAGGAATTCGGCGTTGTGTTTTTGCGACAGGCACACATCCAAGACATCATCTCCACCGAGGTTGCCTTTGGACCCAAGAACGGACTTGCTCCCTGAATCGTGAGCATTCTTAACGAAACGAAATTGGCCGGAAGCGAGCTGCCAGCCCGTGAAGGCCCTCGCAGCTTCCTTGATGTCGCGTTCTTGATAGTGACCGATTCCAAGGGTAAACAGTTCCATCACTTCGCGCGCGAAATTCTCGTTAGGGTTCTCTTTTGAGTTCTTGGATCCATCCAGAAAAACCAGCATTGCCGGGTCTTTAGCAACCGCACCAAGAAGCTCACGAAACCTCCCTAACCCCTTGTGTAAGAACAAGGACATCTGATTGTTCATGGCAACGAGATCATCAACCTTGGCATTAGCAGTGGCAAAATGATCGTGCCAGAAAAGAGCCATCTTTTCTTGTAGAGGAAAAGGGCTGGCTACTGCACTCAGCAACCAAGCACCTTGAAGAGCTTCGATTTCACCTCTGATGGCAACTCGCGCGCTCATGGCCCGCTTATGTTGCCAATTTCGGTAACGCGAATCCTCTATGACACCGGAGCCAAGAACAAGAGCCAAGCTATCTCTCAAGCCCAATTTCGCATGAGCGGTAACCTCGGAATAAGTGGCGCCAAATCCAGCACGACAAAGAAGATGCCTTGCTTCTTTCATGCCGAAGGTCCCGGTGTAGGGTCGCATCATGTCCCTCATTTCTTACCTCGATCAAGGGAATCTGTCTTGATATAGAGATCCCATACTGTCGATTTGGGCAGAGATACATGGTTGATTCGCAGAGTTCGAATTGTCGCTGCCAGACTCGTCACAGCATCGACGAAGGCTGCCGATTCGTCTTCGTCTTCCCCTTCCGACAAGACACGTGCTTCGATCATGTTGTCGCGGTTAAGCTTGAACATTCTCGCCACAGCTGGCCCCGACATTGACAGACGATCGCCTTGTCTTAGTTTCTGGTCCTCCAGATTGCTCGACTGCAAGGCGTGTACGACATCCGCCGCGAGCTTGCTACTGGAAGACAAGATCAACTTGTCTTTGGCAAAGGCCAAGGAAGGAGTGAAGTTGTATTCGGTTTCACGCTTTCCGGTATTGGGATCAGCAAGGAAACGCGCTGTCAAAATGTGGATACCATCGACCTGAAGGCTGCCTTGCAACATGGGTTGACGACGTTTTTCGCCGGCATCGGCATTGATGACACCGATGGCCGTCTGATAGGCCACCATGAATCTCTCCTTCTCTCTGGAACTGAACGTGGTGTCAAGAACGAGGGCGAACTCGGGCAAAAGCATATCTGGTGGCGAATCGCCAGCGACTGACTCTCGTACGACAATGTCGATACCGCGCCCGGTCTTCTCCATAAGATCAGAAAACGGGAAGCCCGCAAGGAAGATGTTCATTGTCTGGGCAAACTGCGCCAGCCCAGGCCGGCCGGACTCCGGGACAAGATCAATCCGTTGGCGCCAGAATGCGGCGAGATCGCGCTCTAGATGGAATTCGGCCGATTGATTGGGTACCGACGGCAGAGCCTTGTGTGACCGATCCAAGAGTTGCCACGATTTCGACCTAGGTTTCTTGTTGACCAATCGAGCCCTCAATTTGATGACATCTCCCAGCGTTCCCCAGGCATAGCCGAATTTGGCGTGAGTCAGATCGTCAATGAAACCTTTCAAGAGCAGAATCTCAAAGGCGTTCTTGCGGCCATCCTCATCAAGTTCCCCATCCTTGAGCAATTCTTCCGTATCGACGAGTACGAGGAAATCTGCTTGGCGCGATTCCTTTTGGGCGAGTAGGTAGCGTCGTTGGTTTCCCATGGAGTTCTCGTCCTTGAGGCGACTCACTTCTCGCAATGAAGAAGGGCGTTCGCTCCAGTAGAGAAATTCCTTGTCGACGCCCAAAATACCCGCCTTGCCCAAAGCGAGCCAACGAATACCTTTCTGCGTGCCCCGATCAGTGGGACGAAACGTCTCGTCCAGGGAGGCGATCGCCTGGGCGATTTCTTTCAAGTCCGGGTTTCCTGAGTATGCCCCACAAAAGAAGACACTGGGGCCAGCGACCCCGAATCTGACCCCGATGGATGCGGGTCCAGTCAATTTGCCTTCAATCGTCTGCCAGATCTTCGTGATCGCTTGAAACCCTTTTTCCTGAGTGAAGGCCGCCAGGAGGTTCGTTGATCGGCCGACGGCAATGAGATTGGAGCCAAGGACCGACCTGACCAGTTCTCGCGGGTGGCTCACTTCAAGATAGAGCTGACAATCTCCAGGAATCTTGTGACTAGGTTGTTGGGCACTTGCCGCAACGAGCGGTACAACTGCGAGGAACGCAGTGCATAAGAAAAGGAGCTTTCTCATCAACGAATCTCCGAGTAAGGAAACCAGACCCATGAATCATGAGACTGCATTCGTCGGGAATCGGCAATATTGCCGTGGGAAATTTCTTTTGAGATGTCCGGTGAGCCCGACTTATCAGAAAATCGTGGTCAGTGTCAGCAAGAACCAGTGAATTGGGCCGTCGAAGCCCCTGTGAAGTGACTTTCTTCTACACCTTTTTATGCCAACAGCAGCACCAAGGTCAAAGAGAGGGCACGAGCAGCCTCGCAGTCGACACCCGACAAGAAGATTGACCTAACACACCATTCGTGACCATGAGGTAGTAGAGGTCGATCAGAACATGTTGAGCTGAAGCTTGGCCGCTTCGGTCATCAATTCAGGGGTCCAGGTTGGTTCCCAAGTGAGCTCCATGGTGACTTCGCCAATTCCCTCCAAGGATTTGATCTTCCTTTCCATCTCCATGGGCAAATCTTGGGCGGCTGGACAATTGGGGGAAGTGAGCGTGAACTTGACTTTGACATCATTAGAAGTGCTCACTTCAACGGCGTAAATCAATCCCAGTTCATAGATGTTGACTGGAATTTCAGGATCGAAAACAGTTCGAATGACAGTGATAACGAGGTTCTTGACTCGCTCTTGCTCAGGTGTGAGTGCTGCCAATTCCTCGAGGCTGGCCTGTTCAATAATGTCAGTGCTGGAATCAGCTGACTCGGATCGGTCAATGACTTCTTTTTCACTCGCTGGATCTACCGGCGGAATACCATCGCCGAACGCACCTTCGAAAGATTCTTGTTTCATGTCTTCACTCATGCGAACAACTCCAGTGATTTCTTTAGCGCCGAAATGAACTGTTCGACGTCTTCTCTTGTGTTGTAGACGGCAAAAGATGCCCGAGCCGTAGCGGGTACGCCAAAATGCTCCATGACAGGTTGTGCGCAATGGTGGCCCGCACGAATTGCGACGCCATACTGATCAAGGATCGTCCCTAAGTCTTGAGGGTGAGCGTCGTCAGACCAAAAAGACAAAACGCCCGCCTTTCTCTTCGCTGTTCCAATGACACGGATTCGGGGAATCTCTTCAATCAACTCGGTCGCTAATTTGAGGAGAACATTCTCGTGGGCGGCAATAGCTTCCAAACCGATATCAAGCATCCAATCAATGGCAGCCCCCATGCCAATGACTGCGCTGATGTTGGGGGTGCCAGCTTCAAAGCGCATCGGCGCTGCGTTATATGTTGTTCCCGAAAATGAGACCTGATCAATCATGTCCCCACCTCCTTGCCAAGGCGGCATGTTGGCGAGAAGCTCTCCTTTGCCAAAGAGAGCGCCTGTTCCCGTTGGCCCATAGATCTTGTGACCAGAAAATGCGAAAAAATCGCAATCCAAGTCGACGACATCAATCGTCATGTGAGGAACGCTTTGGGCACCATCAACCAGGAAGACAGCACCACATTCGTGAGCCAAGGCACACATACTCTTGACTGGGTTGATTGAACCCAGGGCATTAGAGACTTGGCTGACAGCCACGAGCTTTGTTTTCTCTCCGAGAAGATTAGCATAGGCCGATTGATCCAAGTCGCCCTCGTCATCCATCGGGATGACAACGATCTTGGCACCTTTTTCCTCTGCCAAGAGCTGCCAGGGCACAATGTTGCTGTGGTGTTCTAATTCCGACACGAGGATTTCGTCGCCAGCGTGAACGTTTACACGCCCCCAAGTTTGGGCGACAAGGTTGATCGCACCCGTCGTCCCCGAGGAAAAAACGATCTCGGTTTCTGATGAAGCGCCGATAAAATTGGCAATTTTCTGCCGTACAGCCTCATAGGAGGCGGTCGCTCTCATCGACAGTGTATGCATGCCACGATGGATGTTGGAGTAGTCATGGGAGTAGAAGCCAGCAAGACAATCCAAAACGGCACGAGGCTTTTGGGCTGAAGCCGCACTATCTAAGTAGCAAAGTGGCTTACCATTGATTTCCTGAGCCAAGATGGGGAACTGAGAGCGAATGCCCTGCACTTGTTCTTCAGACAAAAGCTGTGGCGCTTCTCGCATTTTGGCCATCAGGAAACCGCCTCTCTTGGCTGATTGTCCCAGGAGACTCGATCTGACAAATATTGGTCCAAGCGTTCACGAATCGGATCAATACTGATCTTGTCGAGCACGTCACCGGCGAATGCCTTGGTCAACATCGATCGGGCCTCTTGTTCGCCGATACCTCGCGAACGCAAGTAGAAAAGGCATTCTCCATCCAATTGGCCGACAGTAGCTCCATGAGAGCAAGTAATTTCGTCACAGTAAATTTCCAACTGTGGACGAGATTCTGCCGTCGCCAACTCAGACAGCAAGAGATTCTTGTTGGTCTGATGGGCATCGGTGCCCTTAACACCTTCTTCTGCGACGATGGCGCTGTTGAAAATCCCTAAGCTACGGTCATCCATGACGCCCTTAAAGAATTGTTGGGAAGTGGAGTGATCATGAGTGTGATTCGCAACCACATACTGATCGGCAACACGCTCGCCATCAACGACATACAGGCCATTAAGTTCACACTGGGTATGGGCGCCGCCTTGCTGCATAAGAAACTCGCTGCGGCCGACTTTGCCCCCCATGGTTATGGCAACCGTTCGAAAACTGCTATTCGCTTCTTGGTGGATTTCGCAAACGCCCACATGAAACGCTGATTCGCTTTCTACTT
>JAJRYU010000577.1 GCA_024275615.1 Planctomycetota bacterium | reverse complement strand
CGTGGGTTTGGCTCGGAAGTGATGGCCAAACCCAGCCGTTTTGTTCTTCAAGAACCATAGCGATGGAGCTGAGTGCTTCTAACTCTCCAAGGGCATGGAAAGCATCTAAGAATACATCTCGATTGTGTCTTAGACCTGACAGGACTCGAGGCAAGACATGGAGGTCGAAGAGTGTCAGCCAACTGAAGACCACATAGAGAAGTCCAAATTTGTAGGCGTTGAGGAGCCGAAGTCGTCGTTGAATCTCGGAAACAGAGAGCTCTTTGTGTTCGGTTGCAGTTTTCAGCTTCTCATGGATCGCAACAAGGCGGGCACTCGTGGGCCCATTTTCTCTGAGCCTTTGTTCCAAAACCACGATGAGCTCTAGGGTTGGCTTGATTCCAGTGAGAAAGTCGCGATATCGCGGAACCTCGTCGAGGGAGGCGCGGTTCAAGTAATTGATGAGTCCCGCAGAGACAAAAGTCAAAAAGAAACAAAGTGTCGATTGAAAGAAAAAAGCAGAAGCCAGGAGGGACAAAGTAAGGATCGTGCCCACGACGTTGACGCTGCTCTTGCTTTCCGCTGGCAGTTGAAAATCGTCATCGCGCAGCGCCAAGATGTCATCATCCTTCAGCTGTTTACCGACAGTAGCAAAGTCCTGTTCGATCTTCTCGCGCATGTCAATCGCGGCTTGGAGAGCCTGCGCAGCGTCTTGTCGTGACCGGCTTTCTGCAGCATCAAGGGCCGGTTGGCGCAGCCAGTTTCCCAGTTGGACTGAGCCAAGCCTGGTGTGTCCATTCCACATAAGCCCATACAAGTTGGACCGTCCCTTAAATACGCCGAGGTCATCCAAAATGTAGCGTGCCAGACTCTGATGCGCGGCCTTAGGTATTTGAATCGCCAAACGGTCGCAGTCTTCCAGGAAATTCTTGGAGACTTCCGGACGCGCTTCGCTATTGAGGCGTTTGAGTTTCTGATCGATGATTTGCTCAAGGCGATGATATCGCGAGAGGTGCTTCCGCCAGGGTCGGTGGAGGCGCACGATCACGGCAAAAGCCATTATCGCCGGGAGCATCATCAGCCAACCGTAGCGGGCATCTTCTTGGAATGCTGTCAGGAAATACCCAGCAACAATGAGAACGAAGGCGAGCAAGCGGAAGGCCATGAATCGTTGGTCGATGCCGCGGAGTCTTTGGAGTTTGAGGTCAACTTCGCGGGCCGACTGCAAAAGCTTGGTCTTCGTTCGATCTACGACCGTCGGCGTGACGCCGTTTTTTGTTTCAATCATGAATGGGTCGGTCCAGGTCCAGCGGGAGAGCGTTTGCGGAATTTGACGCGCAAGCCGATCTCTGCTTCTTCTCGCTTGATCACATGGGAGAAGAAGTAGTAGCAGATGGGAAGACCCAACAAGAGACCCCAGACACCGAGAGCATGGTGTCCGATGACCAAGATGATAAGCACAAGAATCGGATTGATTCTCAAGGCAGCTCCCATGATTCGGGGGTTTAGTACGTAAGCCTCTAAGAAGTGGATCCCGGTGATGAAGGCCATGAGGATAAGCATCATTTCCACTCCATCCACATAGAGGCCGACCAAGCAAATGGGTACAGAGGAAATGAACACGCCGGCGACGGGGATAAATCCACATACGAAGACCGCAAGGGACAAGAACCAAATATTGGGAACGCCGAGAATCCACAAACCTAGCGCCGTGAGCAGTGAATTGAGCATGGCGATTACGGCCTGAGCTTCCAGGACTTTACCCAAGACTGAACCAAAACGAGCGATGCTACCAATCGTCTGATTGTAGAACTCGGACAACTTCGTTGCCTCGAGTTTCTTGATCTCTTTGCCTAGACTGTCCAAGTCGAGAACGATAAGAAAGCTAAACAGGAGTGAAAGGAAAACGAGCGAGAAAATAGCCGCAACGGCGGTGACTGCATCGGTGATAAATGTCGGGATATCCTTGAGGAAACGATTCCTGTTCTCATTCAACCAGTCACCTATTTGTTCATTCTTCCACAAGGAAATCCGTCTTGCGGTTTCTTCGGGTTCAATCTCGGTGGGGACGGGTTCGGCGCCGAACTCGGGGGTCGAACTTGGATCAGATTGCTTGCCACCTTCCACTTCTACAGTGACGAGACGCTTGTAGAAGCCGCTATTTTCGTAGAGCCACGGGTCGACTTTGTCTTCCCAAACAGAGGGCAAGTCGCGCACTTGTTCGTTGAGTTGGATCAAGCCGTGCTTGACTTGTGGAATTGCCAGATTGACAACGAGAGCAAGCATGAGAATGAGCGTTGAGAACACAAGAATCACCCTTTGCCGCCAACTCAATTTCGGGCTCAGTCGTCCCAGAACTCGAGTGAGCGAACTCGTCACAAACGACAAAACAAAGGTCAAAAATATAAGGGTGAAGAAGTCACGGAGAAGCCAAAGCAACAGGAAGAAAACGCCCCAAATAGCGGTTTTCTGCAGTCCGATTTTGACTCGTTCGAAGAAGCGCCAATACTGCAATCGATGGGCCGCGATTTCCCCGTCGATTTCCTCTTTGGTCAAATCAGTCGCGCCCTTCTTCGAGCTTGCCATGCTGAAATTCCTGTCTTGCCTATGTGCAGCGTGCTTATTTGAGTTGCTTACAAGGTGAATATACCCGGGGAAGCTCAGAGTGCAAAGGCAGGAGTCAAGTTAGGTCGAAGTAGGGTTTTCGGACAATTTGAGATCGAGGCGTCCGAGACGAAAATGTACGCCAGCTTGACCTGGCGTGGTTCTGAGAGACTTGTCATAGAGCCGGTAAGCCTCATCCAGATTGCCAAGCTTTTCGTGAGACCGTGCGACCATGTTGAGGACATTGTGGGACTGGCCAGCTTTGTCTTGGAGTTTGCCCAGCATATCGATGGCCTGCGCAAAATGCTCACGGAGATAGAATCCTCGACCGAGATAGAGTTTGGGGAAATTCAAATCAGGCTCGACTTGACGAACCTTTTGCAACATCTCCATGCGCCAAACGACAACAGCAGGTCGTTCAGTTAAGCGGATTCTGAGAATCTGCTGCAATCGTCTCAATGCCCCGTGTTTGATGTTCTTGTTGATCCCTTGCCTAAGATAGCGCAAATATAGAGGTACCATGGCATTGCTCAGCGCTGATTCAGAGTCGATTTTGTGTTCGACCAGACGAAGAGCGGCGTCCGTTGCTTCGGGGTCACACTTGTGAGCGTGTTCAAAGGACTGAATCGCGTTCTTTACATGTTTTGTCGCGAATTGGCACATACCTAGTTCGTACCACAATTCGGCATAAACGATGCGCGATTCTGGAGACCGTTGCACCTCAAATTCCTGCAAGGCGTCCTTGGTCATTTGCCGTGCGCGGTCGAGTTCACCCGAGGCTCTCAGGTTGCGGCTCTTGTCCAAGATCGAGCGGATTTTCT
>JAJRYU010000576.1 GCA_024275615.1 Planctomycetota bacterium | reverse complement strand
GGCGGGATCATTGCCCAAGGAGCCATGCTCACTGTCACCTCGAATCCCACGAGAACCTCACCGGTCAAGCGCGGCAAGTGGCTCTTGGAGAACGTCTTTGGCACCCCTCCGCCACCCCCGCCTCCCGGTGTTGACAATTTCGAAGGCGGCGACGTCAGCAATGCAGCCAATTTGCGCCAACAGATGGCAATTCATCGCAAGAACCCCACCTGCGCTGGGTGTCACGATAGAATGGATGCTTTGGGGTTGGCTTTGGAAAACTACGATGCCATCGGGCGCTGGCGCACCCATGATGCTGGAACGCTCATTGATGCCACCTCCGTGCTCCCGAATGGTGAGAAAATGAGTGGCATCACTGACCTCAGAAGTATCATCTTAGCCGATGATCTCTTCCTGAGGGCTCTGACGAAAAGACTGTTTATTTATGCCATTGGGCGTAATCTCAGACGCGCAGACAGCCTTGCCATGGACGCCATGTTGTCCAAGTTTGACCGCTCGAAGGTGACTCTGCGAGATCTTATTTTCGGTATCGCCAATATGGATGCATTTAGAAAACGAAGGGTTGGGCGCTGATGGCCAATTTCATTACCAAGAAGAGGCTGGACCGCCGCACGTTCTTGCGTGGCGTGGGCACGCTTATTGCTCTACCCTATCTCGATGCCATGACTCCTGCTTGTGTGCCCTTCGGACCCAAGGCGAAAACGCGTTGCGCATTCATTTATGCACCCAATGGCAAGAAAATGGATGACTGGACGCCTCAGAGCGTTGGCAACAAGTTTGCCTTCCCTCACATCTTGGAGCCCCTCAAGAACCATCGCGAATTCGTTCAGGTCCTGAGCGGTTTGGCCTTGGACGGCGCTCGCGCCCACGGTGATGGCGCTGGGGATCACGCTCGTTCTGCCGGGGCCTTTTTGACAACAGCCCACCCAGTCAAGTCTGGTGTTTTTGTCGGTACGTCGATCGACCAAGTTCTTGTGAAACTTCATGGCAAGGACACTGCCTTTCCATCCTTGGAGTTGGGCTGTGAACGGGGCCGCCGGTCCGGCAACTGTGACTCGGGCTATAGCTGCGCTTACACCACCAACATCTCTTGGCGCTCGCCAAACACGCCGGTGCCCAAGGAAACACAGCCTCAAGCGGTTTTCGAGCGGCTCTTTGGTGACCCGCACAAGGCTCTCGACGCAGCTGCCAAGGAAAAGCGGCGAAAGAATCGTCAGAGTCTTCTCGACCAAGCCATGGCTGATGCCAAGAGGCTTCGGGGAAAACTAGGCAGCCAAGACCGCAACAAGCTCGGCGAATACCTTGACTCCATACGTGATTTGGAAAAAAGACTGGCACGGGGCAATGAGGACCAAGGCAAGGTTATCGTTCCCGAAGGGCTCTATGGCGGCGGCGAAGTCTCGGGATACCAAGCACGGGTGCGTCACATGTACGAGCTGATGGTCCTAGCTTTTCAAACTGACCAAACTCGCATCGCCACTTTCATGCTGGGCAACGCCGGTAGCAACCGAAGTTATCCATTCTTGGGAGTCGTGGATGGTCACCATGAGACATCTCATCACGGCAACAACCCCCTGAAGCTAGCCAACATCAAGAAGATCAACCGTTTCCAGTTGGAAGAATTCGCCCGCTTCCTCAAGCTTTTGAAAGCAACGCCAGATGTCCAAGGAGACCTTCTGTCAAATGCAATGATCGTCTATGGATCTGGAATTGCTGACGGCAACGCCCACAACCACAACGATCTCCCCATCCTCTTGGCAGGTCACGGTACTGGCAGACTCAAAAAGGGCCGTCACGTCAAATTCAAACGCAATACCCCCTTGGCCAACCTCTATCTGAGTTTGCTGAACAAGATGGGTGCCAAAGCCAAGTCGTTTGGCGATAGCACCGGGACACTCTCAATTTAGTTGGGTTTCCCGCCACTCTACTTGGTGACAGGCTTGGCTTTCCCCGAGTCCCGGAAGATGGCGCCTGCGTGTCGCCAGCTCTTCTTTCTCTGGCGTAGAAAGTCTAGATCGTGGTCGACGTCGTTTGAAATCACTTTGAGCCATGTCTTGGGTATTCGCTTGATCTCAAACCGCCGCTTCGGTTGCACGTCAAGTTGGCCCCAAGCCAATGTGTCGTCTTTAATGGAGCGCGCGATATCACGTTCTCGTACGCGCATATCGAATTTTTCACTTCCTTTGGCATCACAGCCGAGCAGAAGATTGCCAAAGACGATGCGGCCCGCGTCTTTGGCGAGACCACTTATCGACAGAGCCCGGGGAACGCCCAAGAATGTATTGTGGTAGATGCGCACATCTTTGGGTCGAAACCCGTCATGAGGCGCCACGCGAATTCCAAGCTCACTGCCGTCAACAAAAACATTGTCGTGCAATGACAGGCGCCCAGTGCCTTGAAAAAGCGCCTCTCGAGGATTGTGCCAAAAGACGTTGCCGTAGATCTGATAGCGATCTTTTTGCCCTGGTCCAATTTTTGGAAAGCCACCGACCAAGAGGTTCGGGCGGTCACCAGCAGGAGACGGGCCATCAGATTTGACAAAGCGATTGTAGCGAATAATGGTTGTCATGGGCGTTACTGGAATCCCAGGGATCTTAGGACGAGGGATCTGACGCTTGATCTGCATGGCGTAGCCAATCGGGTTTTCAACAAGATTGTATTCAACAATCCCACCGATAAAGGGACAGGTGCCATCGGAATTCCCTAAATAGAGACCCGTGCCCGCACCTCGAATCACGTTCTTCCGAATTATCCAATTCCAGGTCGGGACGTGGGCGGCAATGCCTACAGTCATTTGTCCAGATCCGTGCCCGATGATGACGTTGCCTTCGATGGTAATGTGGTGTACGCCTAAAGAGGTGTCGTCCCCGGCTTTGATGCCAGCCACTTCAAGGCCACGGCCATCCAAGGTTAGGTTGCGAATGACGATGAAACTCGCGTCCGTCAACTGAACCGTGTTGTGCCCTCGACGGCCGTAAAAAGTTGTCTTTCCAGGAACACCTTCGATGACGATAGGAGCTTTCTTGGTGCCGTGAACGTGCCGCAATGGCAGACCATCACGATAAATGCCGGGAGCAAGAAGCAAAGTGCACCCCGGCTTCAGCCGTTTCATGACTTGGCGATAGTTGGCCGGATTTGCTTCAAGTTTCTGTGCCCATATGGCACGAGAGGATGCACTGAAGAACAAGATCGTCAACAAGCAGGAAAGGATAGAATAACGTCTCAACATGACTTCAAGGTAGAGGAGATTAGCAGCGACGTCAATCATGGATCAGCCGGGCTGTGAATCGTTGGCAGGACTTAACACTCGGACTTTAGCCAATCTTTGATGACGGCTTGTTGATGGGGGCATGTGAGGTCGTCTGGAGATTGGGTTCCCTGGCCTTCGTCGATCAATTCAGCTCCTCTTTCTACCAGAGCAAAAATGTGAGTGACGCTGTCATCGAGACTCATCGACTCAAAACTGCGAAACTGGAGATCAGCGCTGCTAAGTCCAACAACACGCGCCGCCGCCTGCCGCCAAGTCTCGCCAAAATCCAAGAAAGTCGATGGCAGATACACACCACTCTCGGTCGACCGTGGACGAGATGTGGTCGTGCGAAAGCCTTCCGCGCAGGGAACTATCACCGCAATCATCGGTATGTGCATCTTCTCAGTAATTGCCTGACAATTCCCACATGATCGAGGCCAAGAATCACTCGGATCAAAACTGTCCCCGCAGAAAGCACAAAAATTACCGTCGAATTGCTTGGCGACACTCATTCCCCACCTCATTTGGTCGCGATAGGAATTCCGGTTACCCGGGTCCCACCGAGAGACATTAACGCACTAGGCCCCGACCTCGGGTTCTAACCTCAAAGCACACAATGGGCCAAGGATGGATGATTCGAGTTAGAGGGAGCCGAGGACCCTGGATCTTGCCCATTTCTTTCTCAGGTCAGGCGATGGCGATGATTTCTTGTGGTTTCTGGTCATGAGGTTACGACCAACGGCCATCCGCATGCGACCCGCACAAAGCCAAAGGTGGCGCACGTGCGCCACTTTTTGCGTACCTTGGCCCCCCTTGGGCCCGAGCAAGGCCCAGTTCAACATGATCCAAAAGAAAATCAAAAAATGAGGAGACACAGGCCAACCATGAGCACCAATAGAGCATGAGTGAGGTTAAGCCAATTTGGGATGAGGAATTTCTTGATGAACGGAGCCGTTCATTGCGGCTCTTGGTGCCTTCGTTGGTGCAAACCGAGGACGCAGCGCAGGATCTGGAACAACGTGTTTGGGTTGAAGCCCTCAAGACCAAGCTCGACTGCATTCGCTTTTGGCGGTCTTGGTGCCGAACCGTCGCGCTCAACTTAATTCGTACAGATGCCAGGCGCAAAGAAAAACGGCGCGACGAGGCGCTGAGCTTCGACCCCATGGCAAAAGATGCGCCTGCCCCAGAGATCGTGCAACAAATTGAGTTGCAGGAGTCACTGATGCGAGCGCTCAAGAACCTGCCGGAACCCTATCAGAGCATTCTTGTCTTGCGCTTCTTTAGCGGCATGAATGCCGTTGAGATAGCGGCAAGTCGAAACGCAAAACCTTCTTCGATCCGAACGGTCATCCATCGAGGGTTGGGCCGCTTGCGTGACCTTATGGATGAAGAAACAGCGGGCTCTCGGCGGGCCTGGTTGGTCCCCATGGCAACTTTCGCCGGTTTGCGCCTGCCACCGGCCGCTACTTCAGTACCCCAGATTTCTTGGGGAGCGGCGAAATTGAGTTTTTGGAGTTTGATGATGAAGAAAGCCGCTGTCTTGGGGATTGTGCTTCTTGCTTGCTTTGGTGTGTGGTTGGGGAGTACCGACTCGAGTGAGTTTGATGACTTGGGGCAAGGCGTTCCGGTTACCGCCGTGGCGATTCCCGATCGGTCCGCGGCAAGGAACCAAGGCTCTGGAGGCAGTGATCATTCGAAGACGGATTTGGGCTCTCCAGAGATCGCTGAAGGCGCAAACTCCACGCTGACGGTCAAACGTGCTTTCGCTCGGGGTGTGGTCGTAGGTGATCATGGCAACGGGGTCGCCGGAGCCTTGGTCCTCTTGCAACCGAGCACGCTAAGGGGTGGCTCGAATGGGGTTGTCCACGCAGACAAGGAGCTTTCCGGTGCAGCCGACGCCAAGACAGACGACACCGGACGTTTCAGTATCCCCATTGAAGGAAACGACGATCAAGAGTTGTTTGTGCTTGCCCAAGGTTTTCGACCCAAGCGAATAAGGCGGCCGATTCTTGATGCCGAGACAGAAGTGATCCGAATCCAATTGGAACCCATGGACTCAATGTTCTGTGTTCTTCTTGGTCCGAAGGGCCGGCCGATACCCGGTGCGAGCCTCAAGATCGATGTTGAAACGCGGTCAGACCAATTACCCTTCAGTCGATTCCTGAGATACGTGAGGCAAACGGCCGAAGACGGCACATTCTCCGTGCCCCAATTCCCACTTTCGACCCAGGGCTCGTTTCGCCCGACGACAGAACGCGTCCATGCAACGATCACAGGCATGCCGTCTAGGACTTGGACTCATCTCCAAAAGCTGCCTCATGACAGAACGGGACGAACGGTCTTGCAGTTAGGGGTTGGGAGAAGACTCAAGCTACGATTTGAAAACAAGGCGGGAGATCTTTTGCCGGGCATCAATTTCCTGGCATCCATGTCTTCCGTGGGTTGGAAGGCGAATGGGAGCGTCGATGCTGCTGGCGCAGCGCAACTCTTGGAAGTGCCTGATCAGCGGCAGATTGAGATTGCAACGTTGTCTCCCGAGTGGGTTGTCATGCCGAGAAAGGGCCTTCTCGGCAATATTGTCAGGGATCTTGAGATGCCGAAAAACGAGAGTGATGTTCTGGCAGTGATTCTTGAGCCAGCATGTTCCGTGTCTGGTGTGGTTTTGGATCGCGACTCTGGCCAGGGCGTCAGCGGCGTTGACGTCTTGGCTTTCTCCACTGCGCATGTTCTCGCGGATGTGAAATTCTTAGTGATCAAAGCCCGCACAGATCAGACTGGGCACTTCAGATTGACTGGGCTTCGGGCTGGAGGCGCTATTCTCAGGGTAGGATCGCCAGGATGGTGTATTGACTCGGGGGAATCCAAGTTGGCCCTGGCTGACGGGTCGACCGTTGATCTTGAGGTCGGCACAATTGAAAAGACGGGGATAGAAATCCCAGTTCGCAAGGCAGGAGTTATTCGTGGGCGGGTTGTGGATGACAATGGCGTCGGAGTCGCCCATGTCTTGGTCGGAGTCGAGAGGAGCGATCTCAGGCCGGAATCTATGGGCGGGCGAAGTCATGTTGGGGTCCTGACTGATGACAAAGGCGAGTTCGAACTCGCGAACGTACCAACCGGAAAAGCGATGAAATTGGTGACGCAGCACCGGGGGTACGCATCATCGGGATTTCCGTTCCATCTAGATTCCAATACAATCCTGGATGATGCGGTTCTGATCTTGGGCCCTGGTGGCCAAGTCAAAGTGCGCGTGGAGGATGGCGACGGCGCTCCCGTCGCCGGAGTCTTGGTGCGGCTCACCACGGGGGATGATCGCTTCAGTACCGTTCGAGGCCTCCGCAGCGGGAGAGTTCACACATCGACCACCAACGACAATGGTCAGGTTGAATTCGACCAGGTCCCCCTAGGCCAACTCACGATCCATTTGTCCGATCAAGATTCAACGGGGCGCCGATTCTCAGGTCATTCTGAAATCACAACTGTGAAGGCAGGGACTCAAGAAGTGCGGGTCAGCCTTCAAGTGAAGGAGCTCATTCGGGGGATCGTTCGGAATACGTCAGGAGCACCTGTCCGTAGCACAAACATGTCTTTTGAACGCAACGGCAAGGAGGTTTCTCAAGTAATTCAGACGGATGCCTACGGGCGATTCACAGTTGAGGCGGACGTGAAGAGTGGCGCAAAAGACTCAGCGAATGACGGGAAAAGAACCACTTACCACCTGACCGGAATGTACCGTGTTATTCGTCATCCCGCTGGCCATCGTCCAGCCTTCGAGGTTAAGAGATATCAGCCAGTGCAAGCGCCTGCTCTTTATCCTCGTAAAGCGTTATGGGAGCTTGTGGTTACCCGCCAGAAGTGAATTTCCCGCAACAATGTCGGCACTCAAATGGATGCTGTTGTTTCAGTCCAACATGGCCAAGTCCCAGTCGAACGATCGCGATTGAGCGCTTCCTTGGGGCGCTGCGTATTCACGGGCAAAAAATTGTTTCCAAAAAGTCTTTGACTTTTTTCTCAGTGAAGTTCAAATTTGAATCAGGCGCTGACGAGAACAGGCTACGCATCATCACATCTGAAGGAAGGAAATAGAATATGACTCAAGGACTCAAGGACTCAAGGACTCAAGGACTAGTCTCGCCATCCTGCTACTAGTCTGCACATTTTCTGCAAACGGTTTTTCCCAAAACAACCAGTGTCCGAATCAGCCTAACGACAATCTCGACAATGGTTCGATCATTGCCCCCACATCACCTATTTGGAACGGCCAAATACCCAATGTCGGCACCGGCACATATGACATTCCGTCGATCATCAACACCACCGGCAGCTACGCTATTTTCAAAGACTGTGGCGTTCAATCAACATTCAATTCATTGGCGATCTCGGTCATCTCCAGTGAGCTATTTCCAGTGATGCCTAACTGCATCGACGAAAAAAACGTCATCATTGCTGGCAATTTTCAGGTCCACTGTACGGCCAAGTATTCACGGACATGGACAAGTGGCAACGGTCGCCAGACATGGAGGTTTCTCTTGAGCGGCGAAGCCATATCTTGGGTGAATTCGGCCATGATCCCACCTTGTGATGGGGCGATGCCTTTTACGTCTTCTGCATGCCCAGGACCTCAAGATACGAGTTTTCCTACTCACCCCTTTTTTAAAGGCCATATCGACTATTCCTGCCGTGAAGTCGACGACGGTAATGGGAACTTGGTTGCCGAGTGGCGTGTGCGCATCAGTCTCAGCCACCACAATGGTTGTGTCAGCCATACCAACGATCCAACCTACAATGTTGCCAAGATCGTCGATGATCCCTGCAACACAACAGTCCGTCACAATGACCGCAGTTATCATTTTGTCACACCGGGTACTTTTTCTTGGCTCAACAATGTCGCTGTCGATACCCAGCAAGCGCTCTACTCACTCGACAATCCTGTTGGTGGAGCGGCCTTTGAGGTCCGAAGTAGCCGCAACACCCTAACGATCCCAGAGTGTTTCCCACGTTGGGGTTTTCAGCCTAACTTCACGTTCGACAAGAATTCATGCCTTTGTTTGCCGCCGTCGCCCCCCCTTCCCGGGATCTACGGTGAGGCGTTTTTTGACACGACCATGCCTGGAACCGGAGGCAAAGCGATCAACCCCGGGCCACCGCAGGTGACTATGTTCTATCCTCTTTCAGAAATACACACGCCAGCGGCCCCCGCCGGTTTCTGGAGCATGTACCTGGGGCGTTGGCAAGACCCAACAGACGGTTGGG
>JAJRYU010000575.1 GCA_024275615.1 Planctomycetota bacterium | reverse complement strand
TGTTCTGGGACGAACAACTCTCGAGCGACAATCGCATGGCTTGTGGTACTTGCCATCGGGGCGTAGCCGGAGGTGGAGACCCACGGTTTGGTCTCAATCCAGGTGCTGACCTTGCTTTTGGCACGTTTGACGATGTGATCGGCTCGCCAGGGGTTCGTCGAGCTGACGGCGCCAACAATTTTATGCCGGACCCCAGTTTCTTTCTTTTTCCCCAAGTCACCGGCCGCGCGGCACCGACTGTCGTGAATGCAGCCTATGTGCCCGAGATGTTTTGGGATGGTCGTGCGGGCCAGTCGTTTGATGACCCGGTCACCAATGTCAACATCCTTCCCTCAGGTGGAGGGCTGGAAAATCAGGCTTTGGGTCCACCTTTGGCCAGTGCTGAGATGGCTCATGACAACCGAAATTGGGCAGAAATCACGGCGAAGCTCGTCGGAGTTACGCCGCTGAAACTGGCGTCGAACATCCCGACTGACATGGCGACGGCGTTGGCTCTCAATTCCGACTATCCATCGCTGTTTCAATCGGCTTTTGGCACGAACCAAATAACGGCGGCGCGCATTGCCATGGCCATCGCGACCTATGAAAGGACTCTCATTGCTGACCAAACGCCCTTCGATGCTTTTCTTGCCGGCAACAACAATGCCTTGACGCCTGCCCAGCAAGCTGGGTTGCAGACGTTCATTACCAATGGTCAATGCTCAGTGTGCCACAGTGGAGCTTTGACAACGGATCAGAGTTTCCGCAACATCGGTGTGAGACCTCCCAGTGAGGATACGGGCCGCATGGCTGTGACGGGTAACCCGCAAGACTTAGGGAAATTCAAGGTTCCTACTTTGAGAAATGCTGGATTGCGTTCTCGGTTCATGCATAACGGACGCTTCTTTACAATGGGGCAAGTCGTGGCATTCTACGCTCGCGGTGGTGACTTCTCGCAAAACATTGATCCGGTCATGAACCAGATCTTTTTGCCGGGTTTTCAAAGAGCGAACTTGATCGACTTCTTGATCAATGGACTCACAGATCCCCGCGTTGTGCTTGAGCAGTTCCCCTTTGACAGACCAACCCTGAACAGTGAGTTGCACCCATTCGGTTCAACAATCCAAGGCGGCAATCTGGCCGGGACTGGAAACATCGCCCCGACAATGTTGGCCTTTGATCCAAGCAACGTCGGCAATTCCGATTATCGCCTCGGTGTGACCACGGCGTTAGGCGGAAGCACGGCCTATCTTTTGTACTCTGACGTGGCTGCAGCTCCCGGGACCGTAATCGCTGGAATCCCATTCACTGTTGATCCCAATCATGCGAGTTTTGGATACATTCAAGTACCGACTGCTGGCATGGGTGTAGGCGATGGCTATGCAACTTTGCATTTCCCCATTCCCAACAATCCTGCATTGATCGGATTCTCACGCTTTGTTCAATGGTTGGTCTTTGATCCAGGAAGTTCCGCAAGTCTTGACTTCTCCGCCTCCAGAGGGGCTGAGCTCGTGGTTTTCTAAGACATCTTGACCACACTCTTGTTTGATCCATTCCACCCCCGACGGATCCTTGGGCACCGACCCCAATAGTCCTGGGATCTACAGAAGGCGGCCCACTTGGGGCCGCCTTCTATTTATGCTGGTGCCCCGACTCCTGTTGCTCCGTGCCGATGATTCATAGGATGAGATCGACGGAGATAATGCATCAAGCCAAAATACGGGGATCTGCCTTGAAGGATGCGGCAAAAGAACAGTCTTGGACGCCCCCCAGTACTTGGCTTCTCTTGGGTGACAAGCTCGGGGACAACGCTCAAGTGGACCGAGTCATGGAAGAACTGACTTGGTCCCATACCGTCCGCCGCCTGGTTTTTCTGGAGCGCTATCGTTTCGGAAAACCGACCTTCAAAGCCTCACTTTTTCATGTCGACTTAGACGCCTCAGATTCCTTGGAAGCTCCATGGCCAGATCTAATTGTCACGGTTGGTCGACGGCCGGCCATGGTGGCTCAGTGGATCAAGAACCAGTCCAAGGGCCTCACCAAAGTCGTGCTTTTTGGTCGTCCCAAACGCAACATAGGTTCCTTCGACCTTGTAGTGGCACCCAGTCAGTATCGATTGCCAACACGAGACAACGTCCACGAAATCAAGCTGCCACTCATGCGGGTCGACCCCGAACGCTTGGAGGTGGCACGACGGCACTGGGAAGATCAATTCCGGAGTTATGCACGACCTATCATTGCCATGCTTGTGGGCGGCCCGACCAAACCTTTTGGGCTGGGGGCAAAAGATGCAAAAGTGCTGGCCGAGAAGGCCTTGGACTTGGCGACGACCTCCGGCGGCAGCCTCTATTTGACGACAAGCCGCAGGACCCCTCTGGAGGTCGTCGACGTCTTGTGCCAGGAGTTGGCAGGCAAGGCTCAGATACATCGATTTGACGCCAATTCTGCTGAAAACCCCTATCTTGCCCTTCTTGCCCTTGCCGATCGGTTTATTGTGACCGGGGACAGCGTCTCAATGATGGTGGAGGTCGCAAGCTTGGGAAAACCTCTTGCCATTTATGAGTTACCTCTTAAACGCGGTCTAATGCCATGGTTACAAAAGGCTGGGCTGAATTTATTCCACCGCCAAGGGGCCCCTTTGAGCTGGGTCGCTCGGTGGTTGCAATCATGGGGCATCTGGGGCTATCCTCGAGACCTGACAGCGATCCATCGGCGGCTCTACCAATGTCGTGCGGCGAAACCTCTGGGACGTGGTTTTCCCAGTGACAGTGCTATGATCGAAAACGAAGTTGCCGTTGTTGCCCAACGAATTCGTGGCCTTGTACAGACATAGGGTTCGGACAAAAATATCGGCACCATGATCGCGCCCAGGATTGGGGCACATGCAACTATTGAGGATGATGAATGAATCCGTTCTTGACTAAGCTCTGGCGCCAATGTGTTGTTGCTGCCAATTTCTTTCGATCGCCAGAAGAAAAAGTCGCTCTTGAGAGAGGGCTTCGAGGTCGGGACGAGGCCGCAAAACTGGCTGACGCGGATTGCTCCATCATTTCATTCGGCAAGAGTGGACGGACCTGGCTACGGGTGATGATTTCGGGATTCTATCAAGCCAAACATGGTCTAAGTGAATCGCAAATGATCGTCTTTGATAATCTTCATCGGAAGAACGAAGCGATTCCGAGGATATTCTTCAGTCACGACAACTACCTCAAGGACGTTACCGGCAATCTCGATTCGAAGAAGGACTATTATGGCAAGAAGGTGATCTTGTTGGCGCGCCATCCTGGCGATGTTGCCGTCTCGCAGTTTTTTCAATGGCAACATCGCATGCGTCCGCGAAAAATGTTGATCAATGACTATCCCCCAAGAAACGAGGCAATGTCGATCTATGATTTCGTCGTCGGTGAGCGAGCTGGTTTGCCAAAAATCATTGGATTCATGAATCTCTGGGCTCAAGAGGCAAAAGCCGTCGGCGATGTCTTGTTGGTACGCTATGAAGACATGAAGGTCGAACCTGAAGAGACCTTGCGTCGGGTACTCGAATTCATTGGAACGCCTGGAACTGATGAGCAAATCAAGAAAGCGGTGGCCTACTCTTCATTTGAGAACATGAAGAAGATGGAGGAGAAACGTACGTTCTGGCTTTCCGGCAGTCGTATGGTGCCAAAGGATCGGAAGAATCCTCATTCTTTCAAGGTGCGCAGAGGCAAGGTCGGTGGGTTTCGCGATTACTTTGACGAGACAGAAGAGGCTGCCATCGAAAAAATGATCGGCGAAAACCTCTCCAGCTACTTCGGCTATGACGCCCAGGCTGCATCCACCCCGAATGGCTCCAAGACCGAAAGTCAAGAGAGCTAGTGCGTCCTCGCCTTTTTCATGAGATTGTGGTCAATTGCGGTCACGAATTCACATACTTGCTTCGAAACCTACCCTTTTTCCATTCCTGAACCAGTCAGTGGTGGATGTGGCGGATTCAGATTGCCTGGCTTTGGGGCTGTCACCAACGACGCAGGTATCGAGAGGTACGCCGCTTGTTCCAGATGGCTGCCGGTTGTGCACAAACAGTAGATAATTTGAAGCGGGGAGAGAATGTGAAGTTCTTCTTGACTGCGAGCCAATCATGCTCATCTTTAATTCCTGAATCAGAGACTGAATGCTGCGAGCAAGTCCGGACAACCTAGCCGATCACCGGGAGGATTCTCACCATGGGAAACTATGAACGTGCGGGCATTTTCGACGTCGCCGATTTCTACAAGAATCGCTTCGTGGAGCCTGAAAGTTACGTTCAGGGCTTTCTTCAGGAAAACACACTCAATCGTCTTTCAATCAGTACGGGCAAGTTGATGTGGATGTCACACAATATTCGTCCTGGTTCCAAGGTGCTCGATTTCGGTTGTGGTTCTGGGGCTTTTGGATTCCTAGTGGACAAGGACTGTGAGATTTACGGCGTCGAACTCTCTGATGACGCGCGGGCAATCGCCAAAGCCTCGGGCTACAAGGATGTGTTCGTCGGTCTTCTGCAGCAGTGCGACTTTGAACGGCAGTCCTTTGATTTTGTCTTGAGTCTTGACGTTCTCGGGCATATTGAATTCGATGACAAAGACGGACTCATAGAAGAGCTCAAGTCATTCTTGAAACCTAGTGGAGTCATGGTCCATGGGATAGAAGCCGGCGATGTCAATTATGATGTCATGACAACCGATGAAATTCGTGAGTTTGTTGGTGTCGATGGCCATGTCGGCGTCGAACACGGCAGCAAGATCCGAAAGCGATTCGAACGTCTCTTTGGCCATGTCCTCGGACGAACTGGATTTGACCGCCACCAATCGCGGTATGACATGTTGAAACACTGGCAAGGGTACGGCCACCAAATCGATCGGGACTTAGCCATCTATCTGCAGACGATGGACGCAAATGAGATCTTTGCTTTTGACTTGGCTACGGGCATCGTGAACCCTGCTTTTCAATCTCCAAGTCCCGATGAGTCCTTAGATGACGGAGGATTCATGCTCATTGTTGCGTCTGACGTCCCGACAGAATGGTGTGCATACATGAATGAAGAAAGCACCCAGGCAAGAGTCTGGCCGTGGCGGGATGTGGAGCCCTTGGCTCCGGGAATGACACTTGACCTCAATCATCCAGCTTTCATGAGAGGATGGTATCCACCTGAACCTTTCGCTGAGGGACTTTGTCGGTGGGCACCCTCAACTTCGTGGCTCGTCCTATCGTTGGCACCAACAGCCAAACGACTCGTCGCCACTCTTAGGCCGGCGATATCAGAGGGGACGGTGGAGGTCGTTTGCAGCCTTGAAGGGCGAGGCTCTATCGTTGCTCGTCTGACGCTTGACGCTGGAAAATGGACAGAATGTGAGATTCCTCTTTCTCATCAAAGCAGGTCTCCCTTGCTGCTGCGGCTTTGGTGCGGGAGGCCGATCATACCGGCATATGAAGAAAGCAGCGTCGATGTGCGCGAGCTTGCCTTGGTGACAAAAGGGCTGCGCATTGAGTGATGGACCACCGGGCTCGTCAACCTTCTAAGCCGCATTGTTCATGACCGCAATGGACTGCAATTCCATGAATAGAGCCGGGCTAAGCTCCAATGCTCCCGAAGGAGTCCGTCAGGCTTACAGTGAAGCGAGCTCGTTTTCACAGACAGCCGCGGTAACACGAGATTCAGCTAACTGCGTTGCGTCAGGATCTTGTTGGCCATGCGCCAATCTTCTTGAGAATCGATGTCAACAGCTGCGTCGGCGTTTTGCAACTCCACAAAACTGACATGTGCGCCTGTTACTTGGGTGAGCTGCGCCATGACTTTGGCGATGGAGAGGCGTTTGAACACGAAAGAAACGAGCGTGCGCCAACCGATCAGAGAGGCAATGCGCCAGGGTTTCTTGCGCAACTGCTCAACTCGACGCCAATACTGCACAGCGATTTGGCCTTGTGCCCGGTGGATCGCGAACAGATTGCAGCTACAGAATGCGCCGTCACTAAATTTCAGAGCTGTTCGTTTGGCATGAGGGAATCGTTTCATGACTCTCTCATGCGAGACCAGCCCGGCCAGAATGTCGGCGGAAGATTCGCTCGCAGTCAGCACAAATTCTTCGATGATGGCGTGGCTCAAGAATGCGTGGTCTGCAGTTGTCAGAAGTACGGGGTATTGAATTGAAGAATCACTTAGGGCGAGGAGTGCGCTGGTGCAGGGTGTCCTGTCCGGTTCAAGCCACTTTACTTGGTTGTTGTTGATGAGGGACATCAACTCGGGGTTTGAGTCCCGGTGGTTCATTTTTGGCCCGACAATAAGGATGTTTCTGACATAGGGCGAAGTGAGAAGAATGTCGAGGACACGCAACAATAGTGGGCGATCGAAAAGGGACGCAAGAGCCTTGCAAGAAGCCCCTTGCGCTTTGGCTACCGGATCCCCTGGACCTCGGTCACCAGCTAAGACAATGACACTATACTTGATCTGTGTTTCACTGATGATCTGTTGACCGCGTGGGTTGTTGTTCTTTCTTGGCGTGAGATTGCCGTGATTTTGAGTCACTCGTTGACGCGAATACACCTTGTCGCCACAATCTCCAAAACGTTGGCCATCCGAATATCAAAGGATGCTTGCGGACACGATCACTGATTGCGATGGTTGTCTGTGAGTGGCGTCGGATCTTCCAAAGAGCGTAGTCGACACCTCCTTCAAATGTGAACACGGCCTTAATCAAACGCGCCACGTTGAGACACTTCCCTTCGAAGCGACGGCGCACCCATCCCAATCTGCCCCAGGTCTTTCTCCAACCGCGGTAGGGGTTCTCGAAAACTGCGTTCTCCGCAGTTGGGTCCAAGCATCGGGCGCCAATTTTTGGCAGTACCAGCAGGGCCAGAGTACGGAAGTAGTTTGGATTCTGCGCCAAGATACGCCCAGCTCGGTTCTTGTCTTCAGGCCGTAGTTCACTGCCATAGCAAGCTGATATCCCACCTACCCAAAAATCTGTGGTTGAGAACTCTGTGTCTCTGAGCACAAGGGTACTTGCGGCGAATGTCATCGCAGCTTGTGCAAGTATGCTCTCAAGCTGGTTTTGCGTTTCTTCATCGGATGCGAAGGCGATA
>JAJRYU010000574.1 GCA_024275615.1 Planctomycetota bacterium | reverse complement strand
TCCCCGACTTCTGCCGAGAACTCATCTTGCGACATCATGACTGGTTGCACTCAAGGCCGATCCTCCGTAAATTCCAAGGCGGTGGGTTAGGAAATGCACCGAAACATGCCGTCATTTGGCTGAAATGCCGTTATCGACTGTCAAAGGTGGGTAGCGTGACGTTTTCTTGTTTCGTAAGCAAACGCTCACCAATATTGGTGGTCCCCGAATTGGCATTCAAAAGATGCAAATCGGGAAAAGATCGATCTTGGAGCCAGACGATGACCGAGGAAAACAAAGACCAGGCGCCTGCTGAAGAGGTAAAAAAACCTCAAGAAGCGGCGGCGGCCCTGAAGCCGACGAAGCCCAAAGCGCGTTTGATTCAAAATGACGAAGACGAGAAGCGTGCCGACATGGCACGGGAACAGCGTCGCAACTTCGTCTCCTTGATGATGAGCGGCTTCTTCTTCGTGCTCTTGGGAGCTTTCATGCGGTTTTTCTTCCCCCGTGTTCTTTTTGAACCCAAAACGAAGTTTCCCATCGGCACTCCTGCTGACTACGAGATTGGTGTCGATACCAGCTGGCAGGCGAGACAACGGATTTGGATTGTCAAAGACGCCGAAGGGCTGTTCGTTATTTTCGCCAAGTGCACTCACTTGGGTTGCACCCCTGACTGGAAAGAAGCGGAAGACAAATTCAAATGTCCTTGTCACGGAAGTGGATTCACCCGCAATGGCATCAACTTCGAAGGCCCGGCTCCCAGGCCGTTGGATCGTTGCCATGTCGAGTTGGATGCCACCGGCACAATCATTGTGGACAAGCTGAAACTGTATAGTTTCGACAATTTCAACGCAGATGGTGCCCGACTACGTGGCGTCTAAAATCATCATTCTGCCTCAAGAGAAGCGAGTCCATCCCCGTAATGGAGGACGGGATTGACCATGTCAAAGAACGACCAGGGTTCCGGCAA
This sequence comes from Planctomycetota bacterium, assembly GCA_024275615.1. GTDB lineage: Bacteria > Planctomycetota > DRQF01 > S139-23. Next base: position 711 of record JAJRYU010000574.1, on the reverse strand, counting down.
GAAGTCGAACAAAGCGAAGCTGGCTGAGCTTGAGAAACAGCTCAAGGAAGGCCAGATTTGGAAGTCCGTATTTCGGCACAAGCTTGATGAAACGCCAAGGAACCGCTCTCTTGCGGTCTTGTCGAACGTCTTCTTGCACCTTCATCCGGCACGCATCAATCGCGACGCTGTGCGCTACAACTTTACGTGGGGCATGGGAGGGATCACCTTCTATCTGTTCATCGTCCTGACGCTCACCGGCGTCTTGTTGATGTTCTACTACCACCCATCAAAAGTGCAGGCCTTCCGCGATATTCTCTACATCATGAATGATGTGCCCTTTGGCAACATTCTGCGGAACATGCATCGCTGGGCGGCACATGCCATGGTCATGACGACCTGGTTCCACATGCTGCGCGTATTCATGACGGGTTCCTACAAGCCACCACGCGAGTTCAACTGGGCCATTGGTGTTCAACTCTTGTTGTTCACCATGCTCTTGTCATTTACCGGTTATTTGCTTCCCGATGACCAACTGGGATTCTGGGCTGTGACCGTGGGGACCAATATGGCCCGTGCGACACCCATCTTGGGGCATGAAGGCCCATTGGCCTCTGAGTTTGGCATCAATGCCTTTAATGACGTGCGATTTGCGCTGCTGGGTGGCTCGATTGTCGACGCGAATGCCTTGTTGCGGGCCCATATTTGGCATTGCATCGCCATCCCCATCAT
>JAJRYU010000573.1 GCA_024275615.1 Planctomycetota bacterium | reverse complement strand
GTCCTTCGGCCAGTCAACGCGCGGCCGGTAACCAGTTGGTCCAGGCAGAACAGCACTTTCTTCGACGAAGTGTCCGGTACTTTTTTCGTCGTCTTCAATCCAGCGCAAGAACTGAACATTGTTAGGGAAGTTAAAAAGTGACTCGCTGCGCAGATCCGACTCCAAATCTTCATTCCAGCTTTGCATGACGTAGCCTGGGGAATCAGTAAACACATCATGAAAGGCATCAATCATGTAGACCCCAAAGAGTGGTATCTTGTCGATCTTGTGAGGCAAACCACTGACAATGAAAACTAAGTCGCGGTCGTGGGCGCGGTCGATACGATCGGTCAAGTCGGAGCGTACTTGGCGAATGATCGTGGCGATTCTCTCTTGCCTACTTGCAAGTTCAGTTCCAGCAAGAGCCCAACTCACAAGGCAAGCAATAAGCATCAAGGACGAGAGCAGCTTCTTCGTGCTGCTCACGGAGTTGATGCCGCTCAAGGCCAAGGCCATGAGGACGGCGACAAAGGGAAAGGCAAAATAAAAGAGTCGCGAAGGATCGAGGAGGGAGGCGGCGGAGTAGACACTCATGGATGGCCCCATGGACAGGGCGAAACAAAAGAACAGTAGACCGACTACCATGGTCCGCGTTTTAGTGTTTTTGACAAACCAAGAAAAAAGAAACAAACAAAGCAGAAGGGTGATGCCTCCTTGTAGCCGATTGAGGCGCGATGCTGGGGCATAGCCAAAAGAGCCGCCGAAGACCTGAGGCAAACTTGAAAAGAAACTAACCAAGCTGGATTGGATGACAGCCGAATTGATGACCCGAACGGCTCCGCCGTAGAGGCTCGCTTGATCGCCAAACAGCTGTTGCCGGACGAGGGTGTAGGCAATCGGAATTGCCATCATCATCATCGGCCAAACGATACCTTGGCACAATGAAGGTGTTCGGCGCCGTGGACGGAGAGCGACGAAGTCGATAACAAGAAGCAAGATCGGGCCGACGACGGCACCTTCCTTTGCCAAGATCGCCAAGATGCTGAAGACTGCCACAAGTGTAAGAGACAATTTGGACTGCTTATCTCGCCAGTTGAGTAAGGCCCACAAAGCCAACAAGAAGAACTGTGTGGCAAGAATATCCCCTCTCGAGGCGACCCAACTCACAGCGCCCCAGGTCGCAGGATGTCCGGCGAAAATGAGTGCCGTAAATATTGCGAGTGAGTTCGGCGAGCGGTTGCGGGCAGATGATCCCAGGAATTTTTGGAATCGCAAGATCACAAAGTAAAGCGTCAATGACACAAGCCAATGATAGAGGATCGACATGCCATGGAGGGCACGCGGACTTGCGCCAAAGATCTTGACATCGAATAGAAGAGTCAGGTGTAAGAGAGGGCGAAAGAACGAGACAAATTGGGAAGAGTTTTTGACACCGGAAGATGTTCGTCCTCCCAGGAGCGTGGGCGAGCGTGTCGCATCACCGGCGTCTCGGATTTGCACCCAATCGTCGAGTTGAAACTGAAGGTCTGTCATCCAACCGTGGGTAAGGAGGACCATCAGCGTGATTGCCAAGACTGCGACCACAGTGCGTCTGCAACTCGGGGGTGTTGAGACAGATTCGTTGCAAAAGGGGCCCGAGTCATTCATCGAAGATTCTGAATCCTACTCAACAATGGTAAACATGGCGGTTTTTGATTCCGCCTGAGGTTGTCCGTTGGCATCGATTTGACCACGTAAACCTTCGATCTGATAGTGAAATTTGAGATCCGTGAGCCCCATGAGTTCCAATTTGCTGATCGAGTCCTTTTTGAGTTCTGCCCAACTGATGGGCTCTTCGTGCCGAAAGAATCCGCCGTTAGAAAGGCGAACGCGAAGCACTTCCGATTCATCCTTCTTCAGAAGGGCACGGGGAAAAGTCCATGACCGTTCTGTTTGCGCAAAGAAGACACGGACGCGATAGTAAGGGCAGGGTTCTGGACTCTTGTCGACAAAGAGAATCTCTGGTTCTGGCCCGCTGATCGAATAGCGCGTGCCGTTTGGAATTGTTGTGACGATTTCGGGTATTCGACCATCAAAATCAACGGGCTCTAATGTCGGTGCAACACCGGACGTGGTCACGCATTCCATGGACTCAATGGCGCGAAGGAATAACCAGCCGGGCTCTTCAACAAATCGTAGATAGACGTAAGTTCCCGTTCCGAAGTGATTGGGTTGCCACTTGACCTCGACGGAGAATGCGCCTTCGCCAGCCCAAAAGGTCAATCTAAGAGTGAAGTTCTTGTCGGGTTTGGAGAGGAAGTTAAGCCGCAGCGATCGGACGTCTCGTGGATGAATCTTGGTGTCAAACTTGAGAGCCTTAGCATCACTTGGCCACTTGATAAGTGGTCGGTAACCGCTGGGAGCAGGAAGAATCGGTGTCAACGGCGTTAAGTGACCGATGTCTCGATCGTCTTCTTGCCACTCAAGAAGTCGTACCGGAAACTTCTGGATGTACAGTTGCTCGCCACGAAGGGCGCCTTTCAAATCTTGATGCCAAATGGCATCGACGATCAAGGGGCTCTCTGTGAAGTCCTTAGTGAAAGCAGCTCGCAAGAACGTGCCATACAAAGGTACGTTCCCGACCTCTGTCGGCAAGTTATAGACCGCATAAGCCGTCGTTTTTGCTTCTGGAGTCTGCGACAGAGCGCGGATGTCCTGCCTGACTCTGGCGATGACACTGGCGGCACGTTCTTGCGACGAATAGGAATCGTAGCCACAGATGCCCCAGGTTACCAACGAAACGATGAGCCATGCGGTCGCTATTCGGCGCACGGCCTTGAGTCTTGCCATAAGCAGCTGCATGGGAACGGCAATGATCAAAGCGACAAAGATGTATGGCAGATAGAAAAGGCGTGATGCGT
>JAJRYU010000572.1 GCA_024275615.1 Planctomycetota bacterium | reverse complement strand
CGCCGAGCGAATTCGGAGAGTTTACCACCGAACTTCGCGATCTTGACACTTGGCCGAACAAACGGCGCAAAACTTGTTTGGTCGATAGGGAATCGACGGCTTGTCTTTCCATGTCCGGGCTCTTCGAGTGGATGAAACCCAGCGATTAGCTCGAAGAGAATGACACCCAGTGAGTAGACATCTGTGCGGGTATCAACTTGTGAGGGATCCAAAGCTTGCTCGGGGCTCATGTAGTACCAAGTCCCAACGGTTCCACCGGAATCTGTCATCATGCTGCGACCAAGAACTTCACTCTCGACCGCCTTCGCCAAGCCGAAGTCGATAATCTTGGGCCTGGGTTGGTCTTTCGGACCAGAGATGATGATGTTTGATGGCTTAAGATCGCGATGCATGATGCCGTGTTGGTGAGCATGCTGAACGGCTGAGCAAACCTCACGAAAAAGGCTGAGTTTCTCCTCGATCTTGAGCCGGTTGTCGCGACAGAACTTCACGATGTCCAATCCGTTGATGTACTCCATCGCGAAGTAGGGCCTGCCATCCTTGGTTTCTCCAACATCAAATACTTTTGCGATTCCGTCGGAATTGAGATTGGCTAGCACTTGGCGTTCAAGCGAGAAACGGGACAGTGCACTGCGGGTGTCGCATCCTTTCTTGATGATCTTTATGGCAACGTCACGTTCGACATCTGACTCTTCTCTTGCCAGATAAACTTCGCCCATTCCGCCAATGCCCAGAGTCCGAATGATACGGTACTTATCGATCTGCGAGAGAATCTCGCTTTCGCACTCGATGAAGCCAGCTGCTGCCAACCCGTTGATCCTTCGTCGCAAGTCTTGAGCGTGTTCCGGGAAATTGCGAAGCGTTCTTTCGAGCGCTTCAGCTCCGCCTTGGTCCATGGACTCCAAGCATTTGGCGAGTAATCGCTCGATTTCAGAATTGCGGTCAGGCTCCGATTTTTCGTTCTCAACTTGATTCATTTTTTCTATCTCACTGGATCTTGAGTGGTCTCAGTGTGCGTTTCATGTCGCCGTAATTGGTATTCTTGAATGTTGTTATTGTGTCCAAGGAGGTTTACCTTCACTCAATGAATCTCCCATTCAATTTCGCAACAAAACGATCTCGATATTCAATTCGCAAGAGCCCGCATTGTCGTGCTAAAGTGTCGTTCTGTGATCTTCTTCGCCGATACATCATTGTTGAGAAACCTTGCATGGTTGTCAATGGGCAAGAAGCACGGACGGGATCGAAGTTTGGCCGTTTCTTGGAGGGTGGAAAAATACTATGAGCGAGGAGCACCGGCCAGAAAGAGAATCGCTCTCGTGCTCGCAAGCTGAACTTGAAGCACTGCTTCTCAAATACATTCCATCCATCCAGGCGTTTATTCGGCTCAATGCTGGGCCAACAATCCGTGTCCGAGAGACATCATTAGACCTTCTCCAATCTGCCTTAAGGGAAGTCATTCGCGATCTTCCCCAGTTTGAATTTCGCGGCGAGTCTGCGTTCCGGAACTGGCTATTCACTCATGCGCTGCACAAGATCCAAGAGAAGCATCGCTTTTATCATCGCCAACAAAGAGATCTTCGTCGTGATGTACGAATTTCTGACATTGGCGAAGTCTCTCCTGCTGCGATCGCTTGTTACAGCAGATGGGATTCGCCGAGTGCAGAAACTCGACTCAGAGAAACAGCCGCAACTATCGAAGAGGCATTCTCTGCCCTACCGGGTTCTCAAAGACAGGCGGTGGCGCTCTACCGAATCGCCAAGTTGAGCTACAAAGAAATCGCCGCGGAGATGCAGAAGACAGAAAAAGCGGTGCGCGACCTTGTCTATCGTGGTCTCGCGAAACTCGCGGTCGAGTTAGATCGATTGTTCTGAGATACCTCGGCGACGCTCCACGCAGTCGGCTCTTGAATACTTCTCCTTTGCCGTTGGGAATTTCACTCTACGTTGTCGTTGAGATCATAGGTCGATCTCGTGTGCACAGGGTTTGGGCTCACCAGAATTCTGAGGTCGGGTTTCGGTCGCCGCCATTGTAGTTCTCGTGGCCCCAACCCATGCACGTTGCATCAGACGAGTGATGCCTCATCAACTTCGATCCGAGCGACTCCAACCAACTTGTAGTTGCGTCTGCCGCTCTCGAAGATCGCGTCCAGGTTCGACGGATCGATTGACCCTGCACCTGAAGGGAGGCCAGGATCGTTAATGACATGTCGTCCATCTGACGTCGTTCCGACGAAAACCACGAAGTGGTCGGCACTTCCGGTTCCTGTTCGATCGACTAGCCCGATACACGGTAAACCTCGGTCAAATTCGTCGTCGACTAGGTCAAACAGATCGGATTCATCACCGGTTGTCGTTCCTCTGTGGACGATACGGATCTCGTTGCTTTGACCGAAGTCGTATGCAGCTTGCCAACGGATCGCGTCTCCCGAATATCCGTCATTCTGATCCAAATATGCATCCAAAGTCCCTGGGTCGACATCGAATCCGTAGAAGGCGAGAATCATCGCGACTGAAGTCATCGCGGACCCTGCAGTCTCTATCGTCTCAGCTGTCATCGTGATGTCATTCCAAAGTGGGTCTCCCTGATAGAAGTAGGGAACTTCTTCTCCTTCGAATTCGAGCATCTGTTCGCCGCGGAAGCCGCGAAAAACCGATGAAGCGTCCTCGGCAACCGCGGTGAGTCCGGAACGAAGGGAGATACGTGGTTCGTCGGTGGAATCTTCACTTCCCAGAGACGCCCAAACACCTGACTGGGGAGAAAATGGAATCGAGTTCCCCCGCCGATTCTTGCGCGCCTTAGGGCGGTAAGCATTTCCCACTGACTGGACTTCGCCGTCTTCGCCGCGAGTACGTCGACGTCGTGGGACCTTGCTGTTGGTTTGCCCTGTGCGCCGCCTTCGCGATGAATCCTTGTTTTTTCTGGGGCCGTTTTGCGACCTGCGTGATCGTTGTCCGCGGCTGTTGCGGTTTTCTTGTGCATCATCTGAGTTACTGCCGCCTCCACCTCGGCTTCCTTGGACCTCTGAAGCTAGCAGAATCGCTGACTGTTCAACTGATTCAGAGATTCTCCCCACAGGTGTGGAATCCTCTTGATTCACAACGCGTGCTGTCCGCCCCCCTTCCCTGCGATCGCTCTTCCAGCTTTCCGTTGTCGTCGCTCTCAGCGTGTAAGACATTGATTTGCCAACACCTTTTAGATTGAGATGAATGCTAAGGAGGCAACCTTCCAAACCATCGAGAGTCTTGGACTTTGTTGATCCGATGTTTGAGTCGCCCTTTTCAAAAGTGAAATTCCAGATTTCCTTGCACCGACCCGAAGGTAGGTGTTTACAAACCGTGACATCGGTCTTGCCCTTGTGCTTGGTCTTCCTAATGACAATCTTGACTTCGTCCACACTCAGAGGTGCCGGCGTAATGTAGACTCGCCCGCCGCCAGCTCGAAGAGTTCCGCTGTTCTTGGGGCCAAGCGTGAGTTGTCTGGGACCCAAGGTTAGGGAATCTGGAAAGAAGTCGTTCCACTTCTTGATGACGTTCTTAACCGCCTTGTTGTACTCCTGAAGCGTCTTGAATGTCGCCTGAGGTGGCGCTCCGACAACGACGGATCCAACAACTGAAGCTGCCATGAGAATCTCGTCGTCCCAGGTTTTCCAGATGTTTGCCACGCTGCTTGCGATAGAATTGCAACTGCCCATGTCTCTCTCCTAAACTCAATGTTGAAATCAAACGTCACGAAAATGACGTGGGCACTTCGTTGTGTCCCATCTGACTAAGGAGCGTCGAAAGTGGATTGTCGCAGTCGTTCTTCGAGAAATTGCAGAAATTGATGAAAGGCAGATTTTGCCTTAGCTCTTAACGCTGATCCCGATCTGGGGGTAAGAGTGCCGCCAGAAGAAGAAGAAAGGTCGGAGCGATTTGCAAGAGGAGTCGGGGCATGGCTGTGTTCAGGTGCCATTCTTGCTTGGGAATCGCCACAAAGACCAAGAAGACTGCGGAGAATTGACTGAGCGCAATGATGAGCAAGTAGAGATTCACCCGTGTTCGCCATCGTTGGCCAATCGCGGCTATGATAGCCGTGAGGACAACACCCGGCCAGAAAAGTGCCCACCGTGCTTCGATGATGTTGCCTCCTCCTTCACGGTGCCAAAAATCAAGGTGCCCCTGATTGCTGACCTCATCGGAGAAGTGAGCATAAGCGAGACGCCAACGGCCCGGGTCACCCAAAGCCTCCAGGACAGGCGAGATTCCGCTTGCGGTCAATTGATCCGCCGGTGCCCAATGGGAGCGAAAAAGCACCCACGCCAAAAATCCTGGCGTTGCACCAACGGCGATCTTGAGGGTGGTCATGATTAGAACGCGGCGATGAACCTTGGGGATGATACCGATGGCCATGAAGGTCGCCAAAGCTATTGAGCCGTGAATCCAACCTTCATTCTTGATCCAAGGAAGCAAACCCAGGAAGAGACCTACCACCCAGGGAGAAATCGATGAGCGAGTCGGTCGTTTGAGATGCAAGGCAAGCCCGCCCACGGCAGCTACATGAACGGCAGCCGTGAGAACATCAGCGTATTGGCCGGCACTCCGAACGACAAAAAGAGGTGTGGCAGCTGCTATGGTCGCGACAAAAAAACCAGCACTAAGGCCGGACAGTCGGCGACCGAATCGGAGGATGAGAAAGACGAAGGAAACGAAACCAAAGTAGGCGACGACTTGCGGGATCAGGTTGGATTCGCTTTCCGAGAGTCGATTGGCCGTGGCCAAAGTCCCGGGAAGCATGGGCGGATATTCGGGGTGGCTTAGTCTGAACAGCTGTAAGCGATCGTGAATGTTGCCGTCGAAACGTGAGAAAAAACGGCCGAAGGTGTTCCAGATGGCAAGTCCATCCCAGTCTCCAGCCGGGACGGCATGGGTGCGCTTCCAAAAGAAAGCAGAAGACCAGAGAAAAGCCCCCAAAGCCAACATGCCTAGTGCCGCAAGGTATGGACTGGCTGGTATCTTGCAACTCTCTTGTTCAAGAGGACGTCGACAAAAGAAGGCGCTGACGAATCCTAAGAGTACCAAGGCAGATGTCAGTACGATGGCACCGAGGCCTGGGAAAGCGTGTCCGAGGAATTTGCGGTAGAACATCAAGAGGGTGACGGTGGCCATGGCGATCAGGGGGCCGAATGCCAAGGAATCAGCAATACGTCCCCAGACGTGACAGCTTCTTCGTCTGGCGATGAGAGCGCCAGCCAGAAACCCAGGCAGATAGATGATAATAAGACTCGTGATGACCTTCACAGCTTTTTCCTCGGCACAAGGACCAAGAAACGGTCGCCAAAGCTTTGAGTCGAAAACTGGATCTTCTGCTGTCTTAGTTTTTCTATGAGTTCCTGTCGGCGATGGCTCTCGATCAAGTCAAAGACGACAGGAATGCCTTTTTTCAAGTAATGCCCAATAAATTTCAAGCCAGCATCTTTGCCCAGAGGAATGACGGCTGAGGGAAGAAACGCGATTTGAGCGGAGTAGAAGGCTTTGCGTTTGAGTATTCCCTGAGCCTCGGTGAATAGGGCGATCTCAGGGAATTCCTTGAGCAACATAGCGATGCGGTTTTGATCAGGATGGACCAACAAGACGGGTCTCGCTTTGGTTTCAGCGTGAATAATGTGGTCGTGGATCACTAGGAAACTATAGGATAGATAGATGAGCAAAAGGGCGAACAAGAGTGTCCAACGCCAGGTGTGCAAGTTGCTCACTTCACTCGAATTGCCCAGGACTTGCTCTTCACTTCGAGCTTGAGGATCTTCCGCATCCGTACTCAAAGTACGGCGATTCCTTCAATCTCGAGAAGCACATCTTCTTCGTAGAAACGGGCAATTTCAACCAAAGTCATAGCCGGATAATGGGTGCCAAAGTGCCAACGGTAGGAGGAACCGATTGCCTTGGCTTTGGCAAGGTAGTCGTCTTTGTCTTGAACAAAGATGGTGAGTTTGACGATATCTTGCAAAGAACCGCCGGCGGCTTCCATCACCGTTGCCAGGTTCTTCATGACTTGTTCAAACTGCGCTACGAGGTCACCCTTGCCGACAACGTTGAAGTCGGGATCGAAGGCGACTTGGCCGCCGAGGAAGACCATGTCACCGCCCGTCGTCTTAATGGCGTTGGAGTAGCCAATGGGTTTCTTCCATTTCTTCGGATTGATGATCTTCATGGTCATGAGATGTCTCGCAATATGGCTCGTACCGGGGCGGCGTCTGATTCACCCAGCTTCATGGGCAAGGCGATGAGTTCGTAGT
>JAJRYU010000571.1 GCA_024275615.1 Planctomycetota bacterium | reverse complement strand
TACGCGGCGATGAAGTTCTTCATCTACACCCTATTTGGCTCCTTGCCCATGCTCTTGGCTGTGCTCTACTTGTTCTTCAAATTGAAGAGTCAGGCAGCCGCAGACGCGACTATCGAACTTTCTTATTCACTGGATGCCTTGAGCCATTTGACCTTGTCAATAAAAGAACAGTGGCTCTGTTTTCTGGCCTTTGGACTCAGCTTTGCTGTCAAAGTGCCCATGTTTCCTTTCCACACTTGGCTTCCCGACGCCCACACTGAGGCACCAACACCCGGTTCTGTTGTGTTGGCAGGTGTCTTGCTGAAGATGGGTGGTTACGGATTCCTAAGATTCGCGATCCCTCTTTTTCCTCTCGCGGTCCAACAGGCAACACCAACGATCTACTTCTTGGCGGCCTTTGGCATTGTCTACGCCGCGTTAGTGGCTCTAGTTCAAACAGACGTCAAGCGGCTCATCGCCTACTCCAGTGTGAGCCACATGGGTTTGGTTGTCCTGGGGATTTTCGCATTGAACATGGATGGAGTCCGTGGGGCGGTCTTCCAAATGTTAGCCCATGGACTGACCACAGGTGGACTTTTCTTGTTGATCGGCATGATCTACGAACGTCGCCATACCCGTGAGTTTTCTGAGTTTGGAGGCATCGCGAAGAAGATGCCCATTTACGCCACTTTGTTCATTGTCATCACCTTGGGCTCAATCGGCATGCCAGGCCTGAACGGCTTTGTTGGTGAGTTTCTGATCTTCTTTGGCACCTTCCAAGCGAGTCCATTTACCGCCTTTGTCGCGGTGACGGGTGTTGTCTTTGGTGCTTGGTACATGTTGGCCACAGTGCGCAAAATCTTCTTTGGTAAGATTACGGTCGACGCCAACAATCAACTAACAGACATCGACGCCAGGGAGATTGCCATCTTGTTGCCGTTAGTGCTCATGATCATTCTCATGGGTGTGATGCCGAAACCATTCATTCAGAAAATGGAGCCCAGCGTTCAGACGATTGTAAGTCGTTATGAAGCTGCGGTTGGGAAGTAGCCATGGAGTGGGAAGACATCAAAGGAATCATGCCTATTCTCTGGCCGATCCTGGCCGCGTTGGGCATTCTTGTCACATGTGATTCACGCAAGCACGGGCCTAAGCCACTGCCGCCCGTTCTGGCCGTGTTCGGTTTGCTCTTGAGTCTGTCCTCCATCTGGACACTCTGGCCACAGCCTCATTCGGAATTTCTCTTCAAATCAGCCATTCGACTGGACAACTTCGGCTTGTTCCTCGCCATGTTGGTTTGCTTGTGTTCCATTGGCACGGTGATGCTCTCGGTGGACTTTCTGAAGCGGCGAGAGAAGAACATCTCTGAGTTTTACGCGCTCGTTCTGTTCGCGGCGTCGGGCATGATGCTCATGGGTATGAGTACCAGCTTCGTCACCTTGCTGTTCGGCTTGGAGATCATGTCGATTGCCTTTTACGTTCTGGTGGGTTTTTTCCGAGAACGTCCTACAAGTGTGGAAGCGTCGATCAAGTATTTTCTGACCGGATCGTTTGCGAGTGGTTTGTTGATCTTTGGCATGGCCCTCGTCTACGGTGGTACAGGCTCTCTTGATTTGAGTGGCATTGGCATTGTTCGATCCGGTGGCGAAGCGTCACCCCTTTTGGTTTTGGGATTAGGGTTCGTCATCGCTGGGCTCGGATTTAAAGTGGCTGCAGCTCCCTTCCACATGTGGTTGCCGGATGTCTATGAAGGAGCACCGACCACGGTGACAGGATTCATGGCCACGGGAGTCAAAATCGCTGCTTTTGGCGTTCTGATTCGCCTGTTTTCTGAGGTTTATCAGAGTGAGAGTGCCGCCCTACGGGATACTCTTTGGTGGATTGCCTTGGGCACGATGACTGTTGGCAACGTCGCAGCTTTGGCGCAAAAGAGCGTCAAACGCATGTTGGCTTATTCTTCGATTGCCCATGCAGGATACCTCTTGGTGGCGATTGTCGTCATGCAAGGTGTGAGCAACGACACCACGGGATTCGTCGATTTTAGCTGTAGCGGCGCGATCCGGGGCATTCTTTACTACCTTCTGGCCTACGCGGTCGCCAATATTGGCGCTTTGGGTGTCTTGAGTTATTTGGAGCATGACGCCGGCGGTGGTTTGAATTTCGACGATCTGGCGGGATTGAAGACCAAACAGCCATTCTTGGCCCTGGCGCTTTGCGTGTTCATGCTCAGCTTGGCTGGAATACCGGGAACTGCTGGTTTTATTGGCAAATTCAACGTTTTTGGCGCCGCAGTTGAAAGCAGCCAGTCACAAACTGACCAGTCTTTCATGCTTCTCGCCGTTCTGGGTATTCTCAATTCCCTCGTTGGGCTTTACTATTATCTGCGGGTGCCGATTCAGCTTTATGCCAAGTCACTACCCGACGATAAGAAGCACTGGGTGATGCCAGCGCGGCCTTTGGCACAACGTTTGGTGGTTGGAGCCTGTATCATTGCTACCCTCTGGCTCGGTTTTGGCTTTGATATCATGAATTTTGGTGTCGAACCGGCGATGAAGATAGTTCAAAGTGCGTTGAGTTCACTGAGATAAGAGCGCAGGAAGTAAATGGCAGAAACACTCACGAGTTCGGTTTTCTTGATGGCGATGGGCGTATGGCTCGGCGGCGTCGTGTTTTTCTCGTTCTTCACCGCCCCTGTGATTTTTGAGCGCTTACCACGGAGTACGGCCGCGGATCTGATTTCCGTCATTTTCCCACGCTACTATACCCTTGGCTACTCCTGTGGAGGAGCCATGCTCCTATCCGGTGCCTATCCGATCTATCTCGACTCAAGCTCGATAAACGTCTGGTCGTCTTGGTTGTTGGCACTGATTGCTTTTGTTGTGTCACTCTATGCTGGGCAAGTGGTGATGCCTCGAGTGCGCCGCCTACGCCTGACGGCCTCAAGTTCTGCGGGTAGCCCCGAACACACAAAGAATCGGGAAGCCTATGATAGCGCCCACCAGTGGAGTGTGACCCTCAACTCCATGGTCCTCTTACTCCTCATTGCTCAGACCCTCCTCTACGGCTACCGAGTGAAATCGGAATTCGTTCTCGGGTAGCTTTGATCTCTGCGCTATTGCTCGTCCATTGCTCGCAACTGTTCATTCAAGAGTGACTCAGCATAGTCATAGAGTTGCGCATCCAGTGCTGTGACCTTGCGAATCTCTGCCAGAGTTTCCTCAGAGAGCCCGGCAACCGGCAAGAGAGACGCTGAGGTCTTGTTTAGCTCAGGGGCATTCTTGGTGATCTTCCATTTTGAAACATGAGATAGAGCGGCTAACGATTCATTGAATCGTTCGACGAGGCCCACAAACCACATGTCCTTTAGTCTGGACTTGGCTAAGTCCAAGTAAGCGTCCGGCAAAAACGCTTGCAGGCCACAAAACCGAATACCGCCAAAATTTGTTGATTAGATCCGAGGGTTCTCGGCAGCCCAGGCCCATGGCGTCAGTGTGCCGACGTCCGAAGCTGATGTTGTGTCGAGCCGCTCAAGGATGTCCTTGAAGTAGGCTTCCGGATCGACGTTGTGGGCTTTGCAAGTGGCGACCAAGGAGAAGAGCGAGGCGGCAGCTTCGCCGCCTTTTTCGCTACCGGCGAATAGCCCTTCCTACCGACAGCAATGTGTTTCATGTCTCGTTCGACAGCGTTGTTGTCGAGTTCGACTAATGGCTCTGTGAGAAAGAGCGAGAGTGGTTCTTTTTGGTTGGCGATGTAAGTCATGGCCTTGCCCAAGAGGCTCTTGGGCAAGAAACGGCCTTCTAATTCAATTGTGCGAAGACATTCCATGAGCCGAATCAGGACGCGTTTAGAAAAGCGTGCGCGGACTTCAGCTCTCAGCTTCACGAATTCATCGTTCGTAAGACGGTCAGTTGCTCTCTTCTCTTTTAGCCGACGCTCGATTCGAAAGAGCCGGTTGATCTGAATCAAACACTCTGCCGATTCCCTCGGTGAGCTATCCATCGATTCTTTGAATTTACGCCGAGCATGAGCCCAGCATCCGGCTCTCTTAATCTTGTTTCGTGCACAAATCTCGTCGTAGCCGGGATAGGCGTCGGTCTGCAGCAGACCTTCGTAGTCCGCAAGGAACTTGTTGGGGCCAGCTCTCGATCTTCCGGTTGTGAAGTCGTAGACGACTTTTTCATTCCCGCGATAGGCCCAGAGGTAGCCTTGCTTCATCTTCTTCTCGCTTCCAAGTGCCACCTTCATAGGTGTTTCGTCAGCTTGAAGACTTGGAGATGAAAGGACTTCAGCTCGCATCGCTTTCACCACAGGTGAAAGCAAGTCAGCGACTCTGGAAACCATGTCCCACATGGTTTGTTTCGGAATGCGAAAGCCTTGGCGTTTGAAAATAGCTTCCAATCGATGCAAAGGCACATGGTCCGCATATTTCTTGGTCACGATGTGAGCGAAGACCGAGGCCTCATACTTAGCCCGATCTATGACACCTGTTGGGGCTGGTGCTGTTACCACACTGTGCCCATCCTTGCAGGCGTAACGATGGCGGACGTATTGGTTGACGATGACTTTCGCTGGGATGAATTCGCCACGCTCAGTGATATCTGTGCCAATCGAGCACATCACCTTGCCGCAATCAGGGCACAAGCGATCTTCTTCCGCTATTTCGGATTCGATACGGTTGCGCGGAAGATGATCGGGAAACGACTCGCGGCCGTGACCTATAGCGGGCTTCTTCCTGGTCGAAGGTGCAATCGATGTGACTGGCTCTGCTACAGCCTCGGGAGCACCGGTGGCAAAGAGATGGAGTTGGTCGGGGTCGACATGCTCACTCTTGCGACCATACATCTTGCTAAGAAGTAAATGGACTTGCTCTTTGAGCTCTTTCACTTCGGCCGAAAGTCGTTTGTTGTCGGCAATTAGCGTCGCATTTTCTTGGTTCTCAATCACGCAATAATCTAGCGTGATTGAGAGCATCTTCAAGCTCTAATTGGATCTTCTTTAAGACAAAAACGAGTGCGGCGCTGCGCGCCGCGCAGGTCTACTCCTTCAAGAATCATCATTAAGGATGTACCATCGATGTTGAAGCTTGATTCGTTTTCACTAGCTCGATCGAAGATCGCAAACTGACCTTTCTCAAGTCGTTTATAATGAAGCCAATACCCTTGGCCATCCCACCACAAAATCTTGACGCGATCGCGACGTCGATTGAAAAAGACGAAGAGATGGCCTGATTGAGGATCTTCGTTGATTACGCCAATCACCATTCCACACAAGCCGTCAAAGGCCTTTCGCATATCCGTTGGACCTCGGGCGATGAAGACTTTGACTCCTGGGGGAAGAGCTAACATTGAGCCAACTCCTTGATGACTCTTCTTAGATGAGATCCATCGAAATCAGACGGTACTTCGACTAGGACATTTCCGACACGGACTGAAAGAGCTGCGGTGGCCTTCTTCTTTCGTGGCATGGCGATTTCAACAAATGACGTTTGTGAACTTGGCAGGATCGTTTTTACTTGCCTGCGCCAATAGGCGATTGTTGAGATGTGAACACCCAGGATCTTGGCTTGCTCCGTTTGATTCTTGCCTTCATGCTCTTTGAGAAAAGCTGCCATTTTCAGGGCTGTGGCGCTGGGTTTCTTGGGCTTCATTTGGGGCCTCCTAATAGTTGGAGGCTTTCATAGCCATTGAGATGGCCTCACTGAAGATGGGGTTGGCCGGACGGACAC
>JAJRYU010000570.1 GCA_024275615.1 Planctomycetota bacterium | reverse complement strand
CCCCTGCGGTCCCAAGAGGTTTTTTTTCTAAGACGTAGCGGATATCGATACCCCATTGGGTGCCGTCGCCAAAGTGCTCTTCGATCTGTTTGGCCCGGTAACCGAGAGCCATCGTGACGCGGCGGACCCCATGCGTCTTCAGGTGGTCAATGATGTGTTCAAGTATGGGACGGTCAGCCACAGGCAACATCGGCTTGGGAACGTTTTCAGTCAGAGGACGCAATCGGGTCCCTTCTCCCCCCACCATGAGAATAGCTTGCTGCAGGACGCGAGGATCGGCAACGATGTCGTCCCGGTGAATAATTCGTAGCGGGCGTCCATCCGGGCCCACAACAATCGCCCATGGCTCAAAATGGTCTCGTAAGACAGTGTGCGTGTCCTCCTCAGGGTCGCCGTCCACGAGGATGAGGGGCCTCAGATTCATGATCTTAGTGATCTGCTCTCCCTGAGAATTGGCCCGTGCCACGGCATCTCGAGCCTCCCGATCTCCCACGGCACCCACCAATCTGCCGACTTCATCAACAATACAAATCGGATCGCGTCGTTGATCCATCATCCTGAGAGCATCGAGAAGTGTGGACTGGAGGCCTAAAGTCAGAAGCTCAGTCATGGTTGCTCCGAATTCGAGTGTACAATCGTCATCTAGATGGCAAGATGGACAGGCCCATTCTAACAGCTATGCGACCGAGGCTATAATCGGCAATTCTTGAGCTTTTTGAAGGGGCAAACATGGCCCCAGTGTCTTTTGAGTGATTTCATGCGAGTCTTTTCCGCCATTATTCTTGTGCCCCTTTGGATCGCCCTTTCCGGCCTAGCGCACGGGCAAGGAGACCATGCGCGACCACCCAAGGGCACTCTGCAAGGGTCGTCCGTTGCAGTCCCGGACCTCCATTTGGATTTCCGTTTTCCACCTGGGAGTGGACCTGTTCGACGTTCCGAATCTAAGCGGAGCAGCGGCAAACGAATCACCCAGTTCGTCGCTGATCAGACGCTTGGAATTCGTTGTGAAATCTCAATGATCCACGAGCGCTTGGATTCCAAGGAAGAAAACGTCTGGCCCTTGCTGGAACGTTTGGTCGGTAATGCCCTCAGATCCTCAAAGGCAAGGCTTGTCAATGCCCGTGCATGCTGGGTCGATTCGATGCCAGCATTCCGGTTTCAAGGAACGACAGGAGCCGGTTCAACCAGTCAGCAATACCGGATCATGGGGCAATTTATCTTGGCGCCGGATGGCATTATTTTGGCCCAAACTGTTGCCCCAACCAAAGATCCAAGTCAGAAAAAACAGAGCGTAGTATTCTTCAACACTGTCCGCCGACCGGGAATCACCAGACCGAAAACCTACTCCATGACAATGGGGCCATTTCGTTTTTCCTATCCGCCGGGAATCCTGCCTCATTTTCGGGATGGTTTCCTTCATCTCGAGACCGCTAACAAGAAGTTCGGCATCCTCCTGCGACTGCAAGATACTTTGGCACAAGAAAGTGAAATCATCTGTGCATTGGCCAGCTCTTTGGACCACATGACAAAGAAACCGGGAGAAGTCGTTTCCCTAATCCGCGGGCCCGGCTTGATCGAGACACATCCTCATGGCCCCAAGACACATGGATTCGAAAGTCGAGTGAAGATCGCAGCCAAAAGAAACAGACCAGCCTTCACAAAGACGAATTTTGTTCGCTACTACGAGTACCGCCACAAATGTCTCTTCGTTTCTGCCTTCGCCCTTGGGGCCAACAAGGACGAACCCACAGGATCTGCCCGGTCTGTGGTCCAATCGGTCTTGGATTCGTTTGAGGTCGCGCAAGCCGCCGAACCCACGGGTACAAAATGAAAATTGAATTTAGTATCATTGGCCCGGTGTCGTGTACAATTTTCTGTATGCGCAAAAAATCTTCGAGACCAGCAACACCATGATCACGGTGAACATTGAATCCGACTTTGACACGACGCGACTGAGGCGCGGCATCGCCCACTTGGAGACTGCTGTCAGATCAGATCCCAAGAACAGCCGCTACCGTCAAATACTTGCGGAAGCATACTTGGCCGCACGACGATTCGCCGATGCCCTGGCGTTGCTGGAACCTGTCTGGAGAGAACGCCCCGAACCTCGAGTCGCTTACTTATTGTCCTACACCCAATTCCGTTTGGGTCGATTGAGAGAGGCGGAAGGTTTTATTGTCCATTCCGAATGCGACACAAGTGTTGGATTCTCGCGCATGCACGAACTTGCTGGACGGATCGCTTTGGAGCGCGGCGAATATGCCCAAGCGGTCAACGATTTCGGCAAAGCCATGATGCTCAAGCCAAACGCGCCGGAGTCAAAATGGCACATGGGCATGTCTTTGGTCGAATACGCAGCCAACACAGTCGATGATTGTGCACCCTTGTATCGTCGCGCTCTGAGTCTTCTCAAGGATCTCGAGGTGACTTCAGGAAATCTAGACCAGTGGCATGAGACGATGGGAAGAGTCTATATCGCGCTTCACCATCCAGTCGAGGCCTTGCGCCATTTGGAACGTTCAAGACAATCAGCTTCTGCGGAAAAATCCATGCTCTTGGGATTCGCATACCTACTCCAAGGTCAACGAAAAAAGGCCCAGTCCTTCTTGCGTGAAGCCGCCGTGAATCAAATCGTTCGCCCGCAATGCCTTGCCTACCTGGAAGAAGTGGCCATGACACCGAGGCACCTTCTGGCGAAGATGGGGCTCGAAACTGGCCCCTCGAACATTCCGCTCTTTCTTGACCACACGTACTTGGGTGAGATTTTTGGTCCTGGCGCAAATGAAGTCGCTTATTTGATCAAAGCGGCTACCCATCCTCGCGGCGAAGACATGGACCGAACTCGGGCCGAAATGCGCTCCGAAACTCAGGAATACGGTAGACTCTTGGTACCAGGCGATCCACCCATTGAAACGAGGACATCGTCAGGCGCTCAAGTTGACAACCACGATCCGATGCCCCCCCTGGCGGGATCCTCAGACGCCACTGAACAAACCCAGGGCGACAAGCTCTTCCCACAGACGCTCCTCGAAGTTCGAGACACGAGTGTTCTCGAAGAAGTCCAGATTGAATCCGAGCAACCCGCCAAAGACGCCGGCAACCCAGCGCTCACCGACGACGATTGGGATATCGACTTGGATGATGATTTTTCATTCCATGGTCCAGACCCAGAAATTCCCCGTACCGAGAAATTCAAAATAGCAGATGACAAGTTGGAGGATG
>JAJRYU010000569.1 GCA_024275615.1 Planctomycetota bacterium | reverse complement strand
CTTCGACGAGGGCAGGATCCGAACTCAAGATGCCCGCCGCGGCGGAGAACACCCGTAGCCTGGCTGGATGACAGGCTGACGCGATAAGAGCTGCGGTGTAGTCACTTGTGTTACGCCCCAATGTTGTCCGACTACCAGCGTCACTGCGGCCAACAAATCCAGGAGTGACAATAAGATCATCAAACTCCGATAGACCTGCCTTGATCCGTTCGAGAACGTCAGCAACGGGTTTCGCTTGACCGTGTTGGTCATTCGTAACCAAGCCTAATGTTCCAGCGTCAATGCAACGCACATCATTCCCTACGGTGCGAAGCGCCCGACAGAGAATTGCAGCGGAGATCTCGTCGCCCCAGGAAAGCACCTGATCGCGAAACTGCTCCTTGTGCGTGGACCCATCCTTGAGGACTTGGAACAATGAGTTTTCCCACGGCGCAAATTCACCTTCCGAGCCGCCCACGCCTAGCCAAATCTCTCGATGCCGCGCACAGAGAGCTCGAGCATCCCGAAGGTCTTGCCCCCCCAAGGCAGAGAGGATGTCGGTGACGCCCCGCATGGCGGAAATAACAACCACGCGCAGCGAATTTGTCCCAACAATACGCGCAACCGCACGCCGATATGACGCCGCGTCGGTCAGACATGATCCACCAATTTTCCAGATCTCCATGCCTTGCTTTTACGGGATCTGAGCCCGGGGGCAATAAGGGTATGTTTTTCTTGCCGTTCTTGGCGCGCCAAAGGGTCTCGTAACCCGATGGTATCGGCGTTACAATCCCACCATGAGCGAGAATGCCCACGACGACTTGATCTTCGACTGGAACACCGAAGGTATCACTCCAGCCCCCAAACGCACCGTCACGTTTGACGACGAAACTTTGCGAGATGGCCTGCAAAATCCGTCCGTGAAGAACCCGTCTATTGAAGAAAAGCGAAAGCTTGTTCGCCTCATGGACAAGATTGGTATCCACACGGTCAATGTGGGCCTCCCGGGCGCCGGTGATCGCCACTTCGATGATTGCCTTGCCCTGGCCCGCATGATCAAAGATGAAGGTCTAAGTATCGGTGTCAATACTGCTTGTCGCACATTGATTAGCGATGTCGAACCCGTTCGCCGCATCATGGATGAAACTGGTCTCCCGATTCTCGCGAATTGCTTTATCGGCTCTTCGCCTATTCGGCAATACACAGAAGGCTGGACTCTTGACACCATCCTCGGGCACATCGACAAGTCTCTTTCGTGGGCTGCCGACCATGAGGTGCCCTTCGCCTTGGTGACGGAAGACACGACACGCTCAAAGCCGGAGGACATTGCTCGCCTCTACCAACATGCCATCGACTTGGGGGCACAACGCCTGGTCGTCTGTGACACCTGTGGACATGCCACACCTTCTGGTACGTTCAAGTTGGTTTCCTTCATCAAGACTCTCGTTGATGAGTCTGGGAGAGACGTAGGGATCGATTGGCATGGCCACCGGGATCGCGGTTTGGGAATCAACAACTGCATGGCCGCCGTCGAAGCGGGCGCCGATCAAATCCACGGTGCCGCCCTGGGCATTGGTGAACGGGCGGGGAATGCCGCCATGGACCTCATCCTAGTCAATTTCAAACTCGAGGGCTGGATCGAGAATGATCTCACTCATCTCGATGCCTATTGTCGCCTTGCT